>JAFGOU010000306.1 GCA_016926315.1 Chitinispirillaceae bacterium | reverse complement strand
TGCTCGCAGAACCACGACCAGGTCGGCAACCGGATGCTCGGCGACCGGCTTGCCGCGCTCGTGAATACCGCCACGCTCAAGTGCGCCGCCGCGTTGGTGCTGCTGTCGCCACGGATCCCGCTGCTGTTCATGGGCGAGGAGTGGGGCGAGCGTTCGCCGTTTCTTTATTTCGTGAGCCATGGCGATCCTGACCTGGTCGCGGCGGTCCGCAAGGGACGCAAGGAAGAGTTCAGTGGGTTCATCGACGGCGGCGAACCGCCGGACCCGCAGGACGAAGCGACCTTCCTCCGCTCAAAGCTCACGTGGGAACGGCGCACCACCGAACAACAGGCGCTTCTTGGATGGTACCGCCGCCTGATCGAGGTCAGGAACACGGTGGGTGGCGCCTGCGACGGCGCCGGCGATTTCGACGTCTCCCTCGATTCCGCGTCGGGCATTCTGCGCCTGTACCGGCGGACCGGCGGCCGGCGCATGTTCGCTTTTATCAATCTATCAACGGCGGCGGCGACAAGCCTTGTCGGTGACGACACCGGGAAATGGCTCAAGATCCTCGATTCCGCCGATCCGGCATGGGGCGGCAACGGCGAGGGTTCGCCGGAACACTTTTCCACTCCCGCCCCCATCAGGCTTCCGGGCAGGGGAGTCGCGGTATACGCGCAGTCCGCTCCGGCGACCAACGACAAGAAAGCCGCTGAGATGGTGGAGGAGATAAAGAAAACAGTGGCGAAGGAGGCCGCGCTATGACGAATGCCCCCCTGGCGACGTATCGGCTGCAATGTACGCCATCCTTTACTTTTAAGCATGTCCGCGCCGTCATTCCCTATCTCGCGAAACTCGGCATCAGTCATATCTACGCTTCGCCGATATTCACCCCGCGTACGGGGAGTACGCATGGCTATGACGTCGCCGATCCGACCCGCATCAACCCCGAGCTGGGGGGCGAAGATGGGTTCGCGGCCTGCGCACGGGCCGCGGCGGCCGCGGGCCTCGGCTGGATACAGGACATCGTACCCAACCACATGGTCTTTTCGAAAGAGAACCGTTGGCTCATGGAGGTGATGGAAAACGGACCGGAGTCCCGCTATGCCCATTTCTTCGACATCGAATGGAACCACCTGTACGACTCCCTGAAAGGCAGGATCCTGGCCCCGGTACTGGGCGGTTTTTACGGTGAGTGCCTCGCTTCGGGCGAAATAACGCTTGGGTACGACCGCGAGGGCCTCCACATCTCCTACTTCGACCACCGCCTTCCGGTAAGGGTCGAATCCTATTTCGATGTCCTTGGCGGGAACTGGCTCGGCCGCCTGCGCGGAGAAGTAAACGCCCGCAGCCGGGACCTGAGCAAGTTTTTCGGCGTGCTTTATTCGCTGAAAAACCTTCCCGGCGCCGACCAGGGCGACGAACGCGGGGAACAGATTGCCTTTGCAAAAGATATCCTCTGGGAGCTGTATGATTCGCAGGAGCGCATCCGTTCGCATATCGACGGCATCCTTGCGGAGTTCAACGCGGATTCCAACCGGAACCTGCTCGATGACCTGCTTTCCCGCCAGCACTTCCGGCTCTCCTTCTGGAAGGTGGCCTCCGAAGAGCTCGATTACCGCCGTTTCTTCACGATCAACGACCTTATTTCTCTTCGCATAGAGGATGAAAGCGTATTCACCGCGACTCACGCCACGCTGTTCGACCTCATGAAACAGGGATACATTCAAGGCCTTCGCATCGACCATGTCGACGGTCTTCGCGATCCGCAGCAGTACGTGGAACGGCTGCGGGAACGCACCGGCGATTGCTATCTGGTAGTGGAAAAAATTCTCGGCCGAAACGAATCTTTGCCGACCTGGCCGGTACATGGCACCACCGGCTATGATACCATGAACATCATCAATGGCTTCTTCTGCGACACCCGCAATCGCCGACGTTTCGACCGTATTTACGCCAGGTTTACCGGCCTCACCTCCACCTTTTCAGAGCTCTCCATTGAAAAAAAACGGCTCATCATCGGCAAGCATATGGCGGGAGACATCGACAATCTGGCGCATCAGCTCAAGTCGATCTCTTCCAAAGACCGGTTCGGCGCGGACATAACGCTGTACGGCCTGCGCAGGGCGTTTGTGGAGTTCCTCACCTTTTTTCCGGTATACCGCACCTACATCGACCGCAACGGCCTGAGGGACGCCGACCGGGAGTATATCAAACAGGCCCTTGACGCCGCCCTGCAGCGCAATCCCGGACTGCGCTACGAGCTGAAATTCATCGAAACATTCATGCTGCTCAGACTCGACGGGTCCGCGCCGGAAGCGGTGCGCAACCAGTGGATCGATTTCTGCATGCGCGTCCAGCAGTTCACCGGCCCGATCATGGCGAAAGGCGTTGAAGATACCGTGCTCTATGGTTACCACCGGCTGGTATCGCTCAATGATGTCGGTGCCGATCCCTCGACCTTCGGGGTGCAACTCAGGGAATTCCACGCGTTTTTCGTTTCACGCGCCCGTCACCAGACCCTTTCGATGAATGCGACGGCAACCCATGACACAAAACGGGGCGAAGACGCAAGGGCCCGGCTCAACACCCTCTCCGAAATGCCCGTTGAATGGCTGCATGCCGTCAAGGAGTGGCGCAGTCTCAACGCCCCGCTCAAACCGCTCGATGGTTCGGTTCCTGATACAAACGACGAGTACCTTTTCTATCAGACCATCATCGGTACGCTCCCGTTTGATTCGAATGATCGGGAGGAGTGGAAGAAACGGATTGCCGGCTATATGATCAAAGCGGTACGCGAGGCCAAGGTACATACCGAGTGGCTGCAACCCGACACCGCCTATGAGGATGCCGTGATATCATTCGTCAACGACACCCTTAACGACCAGGCCGGGAATGCGTTTTTCAGAAGCATACAGACCTTTGCGGAGCGGATCGCGTTCTACGGCATGCTCACCTCCCTTTCGCAAACCCTGCTGAAGCTCACGGTACCCGGGGTCCCCGACCTGTACCAGGGGACGGAGCGCTGGGACCTGAGCCTGGTCGATCCCGACAACCGGAGACCGGTCGATTATGCGCTGCTTGCCGCGCTCCTCGAGTCACTGACCAATGGCAGCAAAGAACCATGCGGCGATGACTGGACCGCAGCGCTCGCGTCATGGCGGGACGGCCAGATAAAACTGCTGCTTATCGCGCGGGCGCTCGCGGCCCGCAAACGATTTGCCGATGTTTTCTCATCGACCTCTTATATACCGTTGCGCTCTCAGGGACGTTACGGCCGCCACTGTGTCGCGTTCCTCCGGCGAAAGCATTTGCGGTCGATTATCGTCATCGTACCCCGTTTTTTTACCAAACTCGTCTCGCCGGGCCATTTGCCGCTGGGAAGCGAGGTCTGGGACGATACCGGTATCGAGATCAAGCACGTCAAACCCGGCCTGTGGAAAAATGAACTCTCCAATGAGACGATGTCTGGCGCGGAAGGGCGGATCGAACTGGCCGACGCGCTACGACACCTGCCGGTCGCACTGCTATCGAACGAGGAACGTGCGGTCACGGCTTGACCGCTCCGGAAAAAAGCACCTGATCAGTATCCGGTGGCAGCACCTATTTTAACAGTGGGAAAACAACGGCCTTCCCAGGCCGCCGGGAGTAAAAAACATGCCTGACAATGTCCACGATCAAAGGGCTCCCCGGATGCAGCAGTCGCCGCCGGCCAGGTTCAGGCGCCTGGTGGTCGTCTCCTACCGGCTGCCATTCAAGACTGCGGAAAGAGAGGGCGGGACCTTCTACGAACAGAGTTCCGGCGGCCTGGTGTCCGCCATGTCCGCTCTTTCGGAAAAGATTGCGGCTGAAGGCGGACCGGAGCTCTTCAGGCACATCATCTGGGTAGGCAAAGGTGAAGCCGGTTTGCGCGATGAGAATCATCCCCGGAAAAACCTGTTCCTCAAGCTCCTCAACAGCTTTCTTCCTCGGCGCACCGGGAAAGAGGGAACCGGCGCACACCAACACCTGCAGCCACAGACGGCGGACCGGTATCAGCTGGTTCCGGTCGTCATCGACGATGCGATCAACGAGAAATATTACGGCGGTTTCTGCAATGACCTGCTCTGGCCGCTTTTTCACTATTTTCCCTCGCTGGTGGTCCACGACGAGAGTTATTTCGAGAGCTACCGCACAGCCAACAGGATTTTCGCGGAGAAAATCAAGTCGATCATCCGGCCCGATGACCTCATCTGGGTTCACGATTACCAGCTTTTCCTTCTCCCTGATCTTATCCGTAAAGATTTCCCCCTGGCGAACATCTCTTTTTTCCTGCACATCCCCTTTCCGACCTTCGAGATTTTCCGCGGCATACCGCGGCGGTGGTGCGACGCCATAATCAGGGGCATGCTGGGGGCCGACCTTGTCGGGTTCCACACCTACGACTACAGCCAGTATTTCCTGCGCACCGTTTCGAGAATTCTGGGATATGAAATAACCATGAACAGCGTCACGGTCGACGAGCGCGTCGTAAAGGTCGACGCCTACCCCGTGGGCATCGATTTCAAAAAATTCAATGACGCGGCGCGCAGCGCAAAAGAGGTCTCGGTTGAAAGGGAAAAAACCCTCGCCTCCCTGGCCGGGAAAAAACTGATTTTTTCCGTTGACCGGCTGGACTATTCAAAGGGTCTTCTGCAGCGGCTCGAGGCGTTCGAGTATTTTCTCGACGTCTATCCCGAGTGGAAGGAAAAAATCGTTTTCAACATGGTGGTCATACCGTCGCGCGATACCATCGCCCAGTACCAGAACATGAAGCGTGACATCGACACGGCCGTCGGCAGGATCAATGCCCGTTACGCCACCATGGAGTGGAGGCCGATCGTCTACCAGTATAAAAGGCTCTCCTTCAGCGAGATGGTGGCGCTGTATGATGTCAGCATCGTCGGTCTCATCACCCCCATCCGCGACGGAATGAACCTCGTCGCAAAGGAGTATGTGGCCTGTCAGGTAACGGAAAAGGGTGTCCTGATTCTGAGCGAGATGGCCGGGGCGGCTGCGGAACTCAGCGAAACGCTCCTCATCAACCCTGCCGATAAAATCGAAGTCGCCGAGGCGATCAACAAGGCGCTTACCATGCCGCTGCGCGACCGGGCGGTCATCGTCGCGCGGATGCAAAAGAGGATCAAGGACTACACCATTTTTACCTGGGCGCGGGAGATAATGGACGGTATGGAAACGATAAAAAAGGAGCAGGATGTTCGGCGTGTAACCCTGATCTCCCCTGCCGTCGAATCAACCATCGTCTCAAGGTACAAGGCCGCCGACCGGCGGGTGCTGTTCCTCGATTACGACGGCACGCTCGTCCCCTTTTCAAAGGTGCCGGAACTGGCGGTCCCGGGCAGCCGGACCATCAAACAGCTTCAGGAACTCTCGGAAAAACCGGGCAACGCCGTGGTACTCATCAGCGGCCGCGACAAGAATTTCCTGGAAGAGTGGTTCGGTTCGTCCAGCGTCCATCTTATCGCCGAACACGGCGCCTTCCAGAAATCGCCGGATGCAGAGTGGCTGTGCACCATAGACCCGGACCAGACATGGAAGGCGGTATTCATTCCCGTTTTCCAGCGGTATACCGACCGGTGCAACGGCTCGTTTATCGAGGAAAAATTCTCCTCCCTGGCCTGGCATTACCGGAATGCGCCTCTCGAGGTGGGGCAGCTCAAGGCAAAAGAGCTCCGGGAGGAGCTGCGGACCCTTGCCGCCCATGAAAACAAGCTGCAGGTTCTGGAAGGCGAAATGGTGGTGGAAATAAAAAGAAGCGGCTATGATAAAGGCAGCGCCGCGCTGAAGTTCATCTCAAACACGCCGTACGATTTCATCATGGCCATCGGCGATGACCGGACCGACGAAGACATCTTCCGGTCGCTTCCGCCCGAAGCGATCACCATCAAAATCGGCATCACCACCTCGCTTGCAAAGTACAACCTTGCCAACCAGGGCGACGTATCGCACATCATCGACCGCTTGATCAAGGGTTGAGGCAGGCAGGCCGACCGGTAAAAATCTACAGCTTTTTCATGCCGGTTCCGATACCATTACTATAGTATCGTATGGAACCTTAACCCCGGTCCCAACCCTATGCTCTTTTTCCCCACCCTTGTTACCGCAACAGTGCATACCCTTGCCGGTTCGGCGCCACGGGAGGGCTTCGGGCGCGTGGAGCGGCGGATCGGCCCGTCAACCTATGTCATCGCGCTTGGAAGGGAAAAAATGACGGTCGAAGTGACCAGCGGCTCCCTGAAAGAGGGGCAGCTGGTGGGCATCGAGGCTCGCGGCAACGGGCTCTCTATCCATGCACTTGATCCCGGAGCCAGGGAGACCGGAAAACCCGTTACCGACGCGTTTCTCCGCTCCGATCTGGCCGGACGGTCGGGACTGCAATCCGCCCTCGACCGCATGGTTTCGGCCCTCAGGGCCGGACCCTCCGACGGCGCGCTCATCAGGCAGACCGAAGCGCTGTTTTCCAGCGTGGCCGCCAGCCTGTCATCCCTTGACCCGAAAGCGGCCGTCGAACTCGGCATGGTCCTCAGCGCGCTGTCCCGAGCCGGCGGCGGCGAAAAAATGGCCGCAGACGCGCTGACACTCCTCGAACATTTCAGGAGCCTCGCTGCACCGGGCGCCTCGCCTGCCGAAGGAAGATTCTTTTTAGTAAACAAACTTCTGCCCGACGGCATCTACTCCTTTTCCACCGCAGCCGAGGCGCTGCGCTTTCTGGGCGGCGGCGAAGCGGCGGAGCCTGCCCTTGCGGGCCGTCTCACGGCCGCCATCGAGGCCTCAGGCGCCGTCATCATCCGGACAACGGTATGCGGGCCGGAGCAGACCGCCCTGGCGCTCATACCGCGGACTGACGTGGGACGCGAACTGGCGTCGTGGAACGCGGCATCAACGAGCAGGGTGTTCCTTTCCATACCGGCAAGCGTGCTCGAACAGCTCTTTGTCGACCGGGGAAACGTTCCGCTGCATGCCCTGCGCGCACTCGACGCGTTTGCCACGGCCGAAAAAATCCCGGCGGCTTCGGTACGCGCCGGCAGCCGCGGGGCGCAGGATGCCGCGCTTCTGCAATGGCTCCGCGCCGCGGTCGATTCACGCGCCGCCCCGTCCTCCCTTGCGCCGCTTGCCCCGGTCTTTCCCAATTCGTCAATCATCGACGGCCTTGTTGATGCCGCAGTGAACGCCGGCAGGGCCATCGGCGCACC
>JAFGOU010000305.1 GCA_016926315.1 Chitinispirillaceae bacterium | reverse complement strand
GACTGAGGCGCAAAAAGAAAAATATCTGGAGCAGATCCCCATGGGACGATGCGGGCAGGCGGACGAGGTCGCATCCCTGGTCCTGTTCCTGGCAAGCGACAGATCAAACTATATTACGGGCCAGGTCCTTCACGTCGACGGCGGCCTGATCATGAATTAGGAGGTTCAATGAAACGCAGAGTGGTGATAACGGGACTGGGGACGGTAAATCCGATCGGAAACGATACCGCGTCCACATGGGAAAACGCGAAAAACGGCAAAAACGGCATCGGGGAGATCACCCTTTTCGATATGAGCGGCATGAAACCCTATCTGGCGGGAGAAGTGCGGGACCTAAACATTGAGGAGCACCTGCCGGGCAAAGAAGCAAAACGCCTGGACAGGACGACCATCCTGGCGCTGATCGCGGCCAAAGAAGCGTTTGAAGACAGCCGGCTCGGGGAAGCCGAGTTCGACCACGACCGCTTCGGCGTATTCGTCGGCAGCGGCATCGGGGGCATTATCACGATCCATGAAGAAACCCGCAGGATCTATGAAAAAGGCCCGGACCGGATCAGTCCCTTCTTTATCCCCAATTCCATCGTGAACCTCGTGGGCGGGAATGTCGCCATCAAGTTCCAGGCCAAAGGCCCGGCGCTTTCCATCGTGACCGCCTGCTCGTCCGCTACGAATTCCATCGGCGAGGCGTTCCGTTACATTCGGGACGGCTATATCGAGCTGGCCCTGGCCGGCGGCGCCGAAGCGCCCATCAATCCGCTGGGCGTCGGGGGATTTTCGAGCATGCGGGCCATTTCGCCCAACCTGGACAAGGACCGCGCCTCGATCCCCTTCGATCTGGAGCGCTCGGGCTTCGTCATGGCCGAGGGGGCCGGTATCCTTCTTATCGAAGAACTGGAACACGCGCAGCAGCGGAAGGCAAAGATCTACGCCGAGATTACCGGCTACAGCACCAACTGCGACGCTTTTCACATCACCCAGCCCGATGAAAAGGCCGAAGGCATCATCAAATGCATGAAGCAGGCGCTCAAGGATGCGGAAGCGAAGCCGGAATGGATCGATTACATCAATCCGCACGGAACCTCGACCTATTACAACGACCGCATGGAGACCAAGGGCATCCGGGACGTGTTCGGCGAACACGCCTACCAAATCAGCATCGGCGCGACCAAATCCATGCACGGCCATTCGCTGGGCGCGGTGGGCGGCATCGAAGCGCTGATCACCGCCAAAGCCCTGGAAGAGGGCGTCGTTCCTCCGACCATCAACTACAAGGTCCCGGACCCCGAATGCGATCTGGATTACACCCCGAATCACAGTAAAAAGCGGGCGATCCGCTACGCCCTGAAGAACAGCCTGGGCTTCGGCGGGCACAATGCCACCTTGATCTTCAAAAAGTGGGAGGACTAATATGCTGGACCGCGAACAGATCAAGGACATTCTCCCGCACCGGGAACCCTTTCTTCTGCTGGACAGGGTGACCAAGCTGAGTCCCGGAAAGTCCGCCGTGAGCGAAAAGACCGTGCGGACAGATGAATTTTTTTTCCCGGGGCATTTTCCCGCCGAATTTGTCATGCCCGGCGTGCTCATCATCGAAGCCCTGGCGCAGACCGGCGCCATTACCTTCTTGTCCGTGCCGGAAAACAAGGGAAAAACCGTCTATTTCGCCGGCCTTAAGCAGGTGAAATTCCGGAGAAAGGTCATCCCGGGCGATACCCTGCGCCTGGAAGCGGTGCTGACGAGGATCAAAGCAAAATTCGGCACCGGCTATGGCCGGGCGTACGTCGGGGACGAACTGGCCTGCGAGGCCGAGTTCATGTTCTCATATTCTTAAAAAATAATTATTCCGTTTCATTTGCGGCAGACGGTCAGACGTTCTTATCCGATTCGAAGTGGGCGATGGACTCCCGCGTGATCGCGATCAGATCGTTCTGCACGGCCTGAATGGCCACCCCGATCCCGTTCTTAAAGGCATAGGCCGTGGAACGGCCGTGGGCTTTTACGACCGGCTTGTCGTAGCCGAAGATCGGCGCGCCGCCGTATTCCTCGTAATTGGCGACCTTCAGGACCTTTTTGATGCCGCCGGACAGACAGAGCAGTCCGAGCCGCCAGACCAGTTTCCCCTTCATCGCCATGCCTCCCAGGGTCCGTACCGCTTCGGACGTTCCTTCCATGGTCTTCATCGCGATGTTGCCCGTCAGACCCTCCGTGACCACCACATCCGCCTTGCCGCTCATCAGTTCGTTTCCTTCAATATTCCCGATAAAGCGGATGTCCGGACGGGAAGCGAGGAGCTTGTAGGCGGCCTTCATGGTCTCATTTCCCTTGTGTTCTTCGGCGCCGATGTTCAGCAGCGCAACGGTGGGGGATTCCACGTTCAGGATCTTTTTCTTATAGCTGATGCCCATGTAGGCGAAATGGACCAGGTCGTCCGGGGCATTGACCACATTGGCGCCGATGTCCAGCATCAGCGAAAAAATATGTTCGCGTTTTTGCACGTTCAGGGTCGGGTACATGATCCCGAGCGCGGTGCGCCGTACGCCCGGAATACGTTTGACGTGGATCGCGGCGGACAGGACGACCGCCCCGGTGCCGCCGGCGGAGATCATCGCATCGGCCTTTCCCTCGCTCAGCAGTTTGGCGGCAAGAAGGACCGAAGCGTTCGGCTTTTCCCGGACGGCTTTTAAGGGCGAATCTTCAGCGCTGATCTCATCGGGAGTGTGGAGGATCTCTATCTGTTCCGCCTGATAGCGGTGCTTTGCAAGCTCGGCCCTGATCTTTTCCTCGTCCCCGACCAGGATAAGGCGGGTAGGGGTCTCAAGCGTGATCCGGCAAGCGCCGTCCACGGTGATCTGCGGAGCGTTGTCGCCGCCCATGGCATCAACGGCAATGGTGATCGGAGTTTCTGGCATTCTTTTCCTTTCCTTCTGTGTTAAGCCTAATTTACGGCATTTTTATGCCCGGGTCTACATATTTTCACGCCATGCCCAAATCCGTGACGAAGAGTCCCGGTCCGAGCTGAAAAAAAGGATGCCTTCCGGCCTTTTCCGGGAACATTCGCCGGATTATTTTATTAGGTATTTCGCTGAATTGGACGTAAAATTAATATAAAATTAATACAGATTTAAAATAACGAAAAAGGAACTGAACACTATCGATTTTAAGACGGGAAATTTGAGTCGCTTCGGAAAACCGGACAGGGGCCGGTTCATATGCGTATTTATCCTGCTTTTATTCCTGGCGGCACCGTCCGGGCTTTTCGCCCAGGAAGCCTGGCCGCTGAGCGCTGACTGGGTGGCCCTGCGGAACTTTGACTGGAACAATTATCAGGATATCTGGGGCAGCGGCGGATTGAGCAGAATTGACATGGTGCCGGATCTAAGCGGAGAGATAGCGTATTACGGATCATCCCCCACAAGCCTGTTCTTCCGGATGACCCTTCGCACAACGCCGGTGAGCGGAGGCGCGCTGGACAGGGGCGGCTGGTTCATGGTCCTGGACCTGAATGCGGACAACTTTCTCGACTGGTTCATCCAGCTCAACGGAATATCTCGAACCCTGAACACCTATCCCAATACGGCCGGTCCCGATAATACCCCCGATGCTACGCCGCATTTTACGCTTTCCAATCCGGTCGCGGCCGGATTTGCCCGGACCGTTCCGGCTGGCACTGCCCAGTACCCGAATGCGGTTTATCTTGACGTTCAGATACCTCTCACCGCGCTTCAGAAAGCCGGATATGCTTCGGCCGTCACCTACACCACCCCCTTTCTGATGTTCTATGCGACCAATAATAACGAAACGGTGACCGCCCGGGATATTCTGGGAACCTCGACATCCCTTGACCTGGCCTTCTCGCAGGCCATGATTTACACGCCGAACCTGCTCCGATCCTTTGCAAGGATCTCCGATACCCGCGACATCAGCCCGTACAGCAATCAAGGCATCTGGTACCGTGGCGAGACCGTCACGGTCTCCGGTTTCCGGTGGCCGACCTCCGCATCGCCCTATTACAATGCCGGTCAGCGCAATGTCCGCATCCTGAACAGCAGCAATACGGTTGTCTGGAGCGGGGTGCTGAGCACGACGGCGACCGGCGAACTTCTGAACACGTCCCTGTGGGCGATCGGGCCAAGCGTTCCCTTCGGGATCTATTCGATACAGGTCGAACATCCCCGCATGCCGGGCATCTATTACCCCTACGACACCTTTGAGGTCAATTCGCCCCTGATGGCCGTTCAAAAAACGACCCCCACGTCCACCGTTACCAGTGGATCCAATGTCAGCTATACGATTCAGATCCAGAATACGGGAAATGTCGCCGGCATGTTAACGAGCATTGTCGACAACCTGCCTGCCGGATTCAGCTACGTCAGCGGATCAACGACGGGATTGACCACGGCGGATCCGACCGTCAACGGAAGTCAGCTGACCTGGCAGGGGAGCTGGTCCGTACCGGCATCCGGCAGCGTTACGCTGACCTTCACCGCAAAAGCGACCCTGGTACGGGGAGTATATCTCAACAATGTCACCATCAGCGGGACCAATTTCGGCGTGATCAGCACCGGTCCGACCGCCCCGGTGACCGTGACGGCCCCGGTCCTGGCTCTTTCCAAATCCGTGGACAAATCCTCCGCCACCCCGGGGGATACCCTGACGTATACCGTATCTTACCTCAACAACGGCGACGGCAACGCCAGCATCGTGATCATTCTGGAAAGCATCCCGGTCAATACGGACTACGTCACCAATTCCGCGACAGGCGCGGATATGACCGTCACCTACAGCCATAACGGCGGGATCAGTTACGATGCAAGCCAGACGCCGCCCGTCACGAACCTGTCCTTTCAGCGCTCAACGGCCCTGACACCCGGTTCGGGCGCTTCCGTTTCATTTAAAGTAACCGTAAAATAACGAGGAGATTCAATATGAAGATCAACAAATTCCGAAGCTTTCTGGGGATACTGGTATTGGCCTCCCTTCTCGCGGCGCAGGGGACTCCGAAACTGGAGCTGAGCATTGCCGAGACCAAGGTCAATATGACAGCGGCCGAGAAGTCAGGAAAGAAGGCGGTCGCCTACCGGCCGCGCGATGTGATCCGTTACGTCATTACCGCGCAGAATGTGGGAGATGGCGTGATGACCAAACCGGTCATCACGGATCCCGTTCCGGCCGGAGTGGCGTATGTACCCCTGTCGGCCAAAGGGGAAGACGCGCTGATCACCTTTTCGATCAACGGCGGATATTCCTACCAAGCCTGGCCGCCCACCTACACGGTAAAAGATGCGAATGGCAAAGATGTGATCAAAGAGGCTCCGCCTGAAATGATCACGCACATTCGCTGGGAACTGCAAAGATCATTGAACCCGAAGGAAAGAAAGATCCTTGAGTTCAATGTCAAGGTCAAATAATAACAAACAACAAAAAAACAATAACAAAAAGGAGGTTCCATCATGCGAACCAAAATGTTGTTGATCACCGTCCTTGCGCTGAGTCTGGCAATAACGCTGGCCTTTGCCGCCGGGACACCCGCCGGAACGGCAATTACCAATTTTGCCACCGGCGAGTACCGTGACGCGAACGGCAACGAACTGCCGAACGTCACGTCGAACACGGTGACGACCATCGTCAGCCAGGTGGCCGGCGTGACCGTCACACCTCCCTCGACCTCATCGAACGTGATCGGGGGCGAAACCGTTTCCTTCGCGCTGACCGTGACCAATACGGGCAACGGCACGGACACCTACGACCTCAGCAAGGTGATCGCGGAGACCGGCGGCGGCGTGAACACCGCCGTGATCTATTATGACGCCAACAACAACGGCGTCGTGGATGTCGGGGAATCCGCCGTGACCGCCACCAGCGCACTGGCCGCGGACGCCTCGTATCATCTGGTCGTGGTGGTTACCAATGTCAGCGGCGCCGACGAGTCGTTCTCGACGACGACCCTGACCGCGACCTCGCGGTTCAATACCGGCGTTTCCGCCTCGGCGACGATCGTGGCGACCGTCAGCACCTCGGTCCTGAGCGTAACGATGACCGCGGACAATACGACCCCCAAACCGGGAGACATTGTTACCTTTGCTATCTACGGCGAGAACAACGGGACCGCTACGTCAAAGCACGTGGTCATCGTGAGTCCGATCGCGACGAACATGACCTACGTTCCCGGGAGCCTGATGATCATGACAAGCGCCCGCACCGATGCGGTTGACGGCGACAGTTCCGACTACAACGGGACCAATCCCGGTGCCGTGACCTTCACCTGGGGCGATGCCCCTTCCGGAGCGTCGGGCACGCTCTACTACCAGGCCGTCGTCAATGACAATGTGCCGGTTGGGACCGTGATCACGAATTCCGCCACCGTGACCTTTAACAATGTTGCCGGAACCCCGCAATCCCCGGTTTCTGCCAATGCCACCGGCGCCACCCTGACGGTCGCACAGCTGTATTCCGTCACCGTGGGTGCCGACAAATCGGTCATCGGCGATCCGGGCGATATCGTTTATTATGCTACCACGGTAGCCAATACGGGCAACGGACCGGATATTTTCAACATTACCTACTCCAGTGCGCTCAATACCTGGGAATTCTACTACGACCATAATGCCGACGGCATCATCAACAACGGCGACGTGCTGCTGGAAGACACAAACCTTGACGGAAAGATCGATTTCGGCACGCAGGTGCAGGGCGAGGTTGTTTACGTGATCGGCAAGGCGACCATTCCTCCCGGGACCAGCGACGGAAGCACCGGCGTCATGCGAATGACCGCCACCTCCGTGGGCGATCCGACCGTCTCCGATTTCGGAGAGATCACCGTCACGGTGACCGCACCGGTCCTGTCGCTGACCAAGAGCGTTTCGCCGACCGGCAACCAGCCGCCGGGAACGACCCTGACCTATACGGTCACGATCCTGAACTCCGGAAGCGGCGTCGCAACGACCGTTGTCGTCACGGATGCGGTTCCGACCAATACGACCTATGTCTCAAGCAGCATGAAGATCGGCGCTTCGGCGAAAACGGATGTCTCGGACGGCGACGGCGCCACCCATTCCGGGAGTTCCGTGATCTTCGAGATCCCGCTCCTGGGACCCGGCGGGTCGAGCAGCGTATCCTTTAAAGTCACCATCAACTGACGGGAATTTATCACCGGGACCGACCGCTTAAACCCGCACCTCGGATCTTCATATCCGCGTTTTTGGGTTTAAGGTAGAGCCCCCGTTTAAATCCCCATTTTAGGATGAAGCACATGATCCGAAAAACGAGAAAGATACTCCCGGGAATCCTTTGGATGCTTGCGGTATCTTTGCGTTTATTCGCGCAGACAGCTCCCGGAACGGAGATCGAGAACGTCGCGTTCGCGGACTACCGCGATGCCGGCGGTTTCGTTTATTCCGTACAAAGTCAGGCGGTGATCACCCCTGTCGGGGACGGCTATTCGCTTTCAATTTCGAAAAGCGCGGAGCGATCCGTCTATATGCCCTCCGATACGGTGCTGTATCTCATCGTCCTCCAAAATTCCGGAAATATTGCCGCTTCATCCGTCAGTGTCACGGACACCCTGTCCGCTGACCTGATCTATGTCTCATCCCAGCCCGCCGCAACGGTGAGCGGGCAAAGCCTTTCGTGGAACCTCCTTACAATACAACCGGGCGCGGTCGGCGAGATCACGCTGCGTGCTGTCGTCGCGCCCGGTGTTTTACCCGGAGTTTCCCTGGAGAATACGGCTTCTTACCGAACACCGGAAGAAGTACGCGGCCGTACCGCTCCGGCCAGCATCAGCATCGGCTCACTGCCGGATCTGGTCCTGGAAAAGGTTGTCGACCGTTCGT
>JAFGOU010000304.1 GCA_016926315.1 Chitinispirillaceae bacterium | reverse complement strand
GCCATCACCCGCGCCGCGATCTTGGCCACGGGCTGGCCTATCGCCTTGGCGACGAAGGGTACGGTGCGCGATGCGCGCGGATTGGCCTCGAGCACGTACACCTTGTCGTTCTCGATCGCATACTGCATGTTCATGAGGCCCACGACTTTGAGTTCACGGGCGATGCGCTTCGTGAAAGAGTAGATCGTGTCAAGGTGGTTCTGCGGGATGTTCACCGGCGGAATGACGCAGGCGCTGTCACCCGAGTGGATTCCCGCGAGTTCGATATGCTCCATGACCGCGGGTACGAATGCATCGATGCCGTCGGCAAGCGCGTCGGCTTCGCATTCGAGGGCGTTGACGAGAAACCGGTCGATAAGGATCGGCCGCTCCGGCGTAACGTCAACCGCCTTGGCGATATATTCGCGCAGCATCTCCTCGTCATGGACCACCTCCATGCCGCGGCCGCCGAGTACGAACGACGGCCTGACCATGACCGGATACCCGATGCGCGCGGCAACGTCGAGCGCTTCGGCCAGGGTAGATGCCATGCCTGATTCAGGCATCGGTATTCCCATGCGATCCATCATTTTCCTGAACAGGTCGCGGTCTTCGGCAAGGTTGATCGTGTCCACGCTCGTGCCCAGGATATTCACCCCCGCTTCGGCGAGTTCGGTGGCGATATTCAGCGGCGTCTGGCCGCCGAACTGGACGATGACGCCCTCGGGTTTTTCTTTTTCATAAATTGCCAGCACGTCTTCAACGGTGAGCGGTTCGAAATAGAGCTTATCCGAGGTGTCGTAATCGGTAGATACGGTCTCAGGGTTGCAGTTGACCATGATGGTCTCGAATCCGAGATCGCGCAACGCAAAAGTGGCGTGAACGCAGCAGTAGTCGAATTCAATGCCTTGACCGATGCGGTTTGGTCCGCCGCCGAGGATCATTATTTTTCTCCGGCTGGAGACCGGGATCGTATCCGGAGCGTTATAGGTGGAGTAGTAATAGGCCGCATTCTCAGCCCCGCTTACCGGCACCTTGTGCCACCCCTCCACCACGCCAAGAGACTTCCGGCGTTCGCGGACCCGTCGTTCGGAGATGCCCAGGAGTTTTGCCAGATACCGGTCGGCAAAACCGTCTTTTTTCGCCTGGACGAGCAGATCGTCGGGCAGTTCACGCCCTTTGTACTCAAGAATTTTTTCTTCGAGATCCACCAGCTCCTTCATCTGGCCGATGAACCAGGCTTTAATATGCGTGAGGGCATGGAGTTCGTCGATGCTTGCGCCCTTGCGAAGCGCTTCATACATCATGAACTGCCGCTGGCTTGACGGCTCCCTGAGCATCTCCAAAAGCTCCGGAAGGGTCTTACGGTTGAAGTCTTTGATAAATCCAAGGCCGTAGAAACCGTTTTCAAGCGACCTGATCGCCTTCTGGTACGTTTCCTTGTAGTTCTTGCCGATGCTCATGACCTCGCCGACCGCTTTCATCTGCGTACCGAGTTTGTCCTGCGAACCTTTGAACTTTTCAAACGCCCAGCGCGCGAACTTGATGACCACATAGTCGCCCCCGGGAGTGTAGTTATCCAGGGTCCCGTCACGCCAGTACGGTATCTCGTCGAGCGTGAGTCCTCCGGCCAGCTTTGCCGAAATCAATGCGATCGGGAAACCCGTCGCCTTTGACGCCAGTGCAGAGGAACGGGAGGTGCGCGGATTGATTTCAATGATAACGACCCGTCCGGTTTTCGGGTCGTGCGCGAACTGGACATTGGTGCCGCCGATGACGCCGATGGCTTCCACAATGTCGTATGACCATTTCTGGAGTTTTTGCTGCAGCTCCGGTGTGATGGTGAGCATGGGTGCGCTGCAGAAAGAATCGCCGGTATGAACGCCCATGGCATCGATATTTTCAATAAAACAGATGGTGATTTTCCGGTTTTTCGAGTCGCGGACCACTTCGAGCTCAAGTTCTTCCCAGCCTACCACCGCTTCTTCGACCAGCACCTGATTGATAAGACTGACCGCAAGACCGCGATGGGTAATGGTCCTGAGTTCTTCCACGTTGTAGACAAGCCCACCGCCTGCGCCGCCCATGGTATAGGCCGGGCGAATGACTACCGGATAGCCGAGTTCCGCTGCGATTTTTTCCGCCTCATCAACGGTATAGGCGAGCTCGCTTTTCGGCAGATCGATACCGAGCCGCTGCATGGTCTCCTTGAACGCCTTCCGGTCCTCTCCGCGTTCGATCGCATCGATATTGACGCCGATGACCTTGACGCCGTATTTCTCGAGTACCCCTGTCTTGTATAGTTCCGAGGAGAGGTTCAACCCGGATTGCCCGCCGAGATTGGGGAGAAGAGCGTCCGGACGCTCTTTGGCGATGATCTCCTCCATGCGGCGCGCATTGAGCGGCTCGATATAGGTGACATCCGCCACGGCCGGATCGGTCATTATTGTCGCCGGATTTGAATTCACCAGCACGATTTTATAGTCAAGGCTTCGCAGCGCTTTGCACGCCTGGGTGCCGGAGTAGTCGAATTCGCATGCCTGCCCGATAACAATAGGACCAGATCCGATAATCATCACTTTTTTTATGTCATCACGACGTGGCATTTGATAAAACCCCTTGGTATCTATGTTTCACGGCCTGATAATTTAGCACAATGTCGCAGGGGTATGCAAGGAGCCTGTACAATAAAAAAGGGTTTTTTCCCGTGCCGTGCCGGTCAGAGCGAATACATACTAGGGCGCCGTTGTTTTTCAGGGAGTTACGTATACCATGCAGGACTGTTTCATCGAGTCGGCATTAAGGCATATCCTTTTTCCTCCGGCAATGTCGATCCCGTCCACCACTCTGACCGCAGCAGACCAGGAGTCGGATTCCGGGAGAAGGCGGGAAAGCCGGTTGGGCTGCCGCAACAGAAAATCCTCGTTAAGAATATTTTCTTCCCGGCCGACGAACAGCCCGATATACAGGATATTCATTTCCACCAGGTCATTAAAAAAATGGGTGCCCATTGAAAGGTCGGGTTTAAGCCCCTCATGCATGACGTCTACTTCGCAGATCGCCGACACCGTGCTTATCTCTGAAAATGCCACCGGTACTCCCAGAGAGGGCATCTGGGTCCCCCATCGACCCGGACCGATGAGCAAGATGTTCCGCTCCCGCTTCGTCTTGTCGTGGCGGACCACATTTCCAATCAGACGGGATACGGCATAGCGGTCTCTCTCGGGAAGGTTTCCGTATACCGACGGAACGACGAACACGATCCGGTCAATGACGATTTCGCGGCTCTGGCCGATGACGCCTTT
This sequence comes from Chitinispirillaceae bacterium, assembly GCA_016926315.1. Next base: position 333 of record JAFGOU010000304.1, on the reverse strand, counting down.
GCGGGTCTGCAAAATGATATCGCTTGGGTCGAGACGGGGAACGGCGCCGATTTTCACCTTTCCTTTTTTTCCCTGGTGCGGACGGCATTGGAGCAGGTTGATACGGTAGGTGCCCCCGGGCAGAAAATTGGCGGTGAACTCGATGTCCACATGACAGCCATAGGCCTTTTTCAGGATGGCGAGGATTTCCCTGATATCTTTGATAAAGGGCGTTTGAGAAAAAATGTATTCAAAATTGATAACAGGGCATTTCACCTCGCCGTCCCCTTCCAGAGAGGAGAACAGGTCAGACGGCACCAGGGAATTGTTTCTGATGACATCGGCATAATAGAG
>JAFGOU010000303.1 GCA_016926315.1 Chitinispirillaceae bacterium | reverse complement strand
GTCGGGTTCATGAGGCGGGTGTAGATGTTGCCGAGTTCCCTGAGCGCGAACAGGTTTGCCGCGTGCCGGGTATTCTTGAAAACATAGGAACTGGTGCGGTAGACCGGAACGCCGCGCGACTGGGTTGCGTCAATCGGCTGACCCGCATGAAGCGCCCTGGTTTCAAAACGATAGTTATTCTGCGACATGGTGAGGGGTCTCCTTGAGAACAGGGTGGAGCGGTCGGACATCGCCGCGGTTGTTATTCATCGAACAGCCAGGTGCTCAGGTAACGCTCGCCGCAGCTCGGCAATACGACCACGATCAGTTTACCGGCATTTTCAGGGCGATGAGAGACCTGCAGGGCCGCCCACAGCGCAGCTCCCGAAGAGATGCCGATAAGCAGCCCTTCTTGTTTCGCCGTGGCGCGGGCAATGGTTCCTGCGTCTTCGTCTTTGACGGTCATAACTTCGTCGATGATCGATCGGTTAAGGATGTCGGGAATAAATCCGGCGCCAATCCCCTGGATCTTATGCGGGCCCGGCTGTCCGCCGGAGAGAACGGGTGATTTTTCCGGCTCAACGGCGATGACGCTGACCGAAGGTTTGCGCTGCTTGAGCACTTCACCGACACCGGTAATGGTCCCGCCGGTACCGACGCCGGCGATGAAGATATCGACCCTGCCATCGGTGTCGGCCCAGATCTCCTCGGCAGTGGTTTTCCGATGCGCCTCGGCATTGGCGGGATTTTTGAACTGCTGCGGTACAAATGAGTTCGGCGTCGATGCGGCAAGCTCTTCGGCCTTGGCAATGGCGCCTTTCATACCCTTGGCCCCTTCGGTAAGCACCAGTTCTGCGCCGAATATTTTCAGGAGTTTGCGGCGTTCGATACTCATGGTATCAGGCATGGTGAGTATCAACCGATACCCTTTGGCCGCGGCAACGAAGGCAAGTGCGATTCCCGTATTGCCGCTGGTCGGTTCTATGATGACGCTCTCTTTAATCAGAAAACCTTTTTCCTCGGCGTCTTCGATCATGGCATTACCGATGCGGTCTTTAACGCTTGAAAGGGGATTAAAGAATTCAAGTTTTGCCGCAATGATCGCTGTCCCGTCCTGGTTAAGGCTATTGATCTTCACCAGTGGAGTTTTTCCGATCAGATCGGTTATTTTATCCGCTATTGGCATGGCTCCTCCTATAAACGATAAAGTTTATAAACAATATGAATATAAGAAAATGGGAGGTGAAGATCAATGGGAATATTTAATTCCGATAAATTTAGTAGACATTAAGAATCCTGTATCGTATTTTTAATCATGTCTACGTTACCCGGCACCTCTCAAAAATGCCTGTATGCGCTCCATGCCATGCTGCATCTAGCACAGCAGTATCCTTCTGAATCTGTCGTCACGGTGAGGGAAATTGCCGCAAGGCAACGTATCCCAATCCGTTTTCTGGAACAGATACTGATGAAACTCCGAATCGATGGTTACGTGGTTTCCCGCCGCGGTAAAAGCGGTGGATATGGTATCGGAAAGCCGCCTTCAGCCCTGTCGATCGGCGATATCATCAGGAGCATCGACGGACCGTCAGCGTCCCTTCGATACAACAAGCTCTTGCAGAAGGACCGTTGTCCGATGAAGGGCCGCTGCGTTTTCAAAGGGCTCTGGATCCGCGCCAATACCGCCATCGCTGAAATATTCGATAAGACCACCGTGCAGGACATGGTTGACATGCAAAGAAAGGCAGGCGCGATTGTGGATTTTTCGATTTGATAAAGGATCACCGAAAAAAACACTTTTCGACACATGTGTCGGACCAGTGAACGGATCGCTGAAGTCGATTTCGTTGTCGAATGCGAAGGAACGCTGCTTCCGCTCGAAGTAAAAAGCGGTATGATTCGAAGCATCGAGAGTCTCAGTGTATATGCTGAAAAATTCCACCCGCCGCGCCGGTACCACACCTCGCCGCGAAATTTTGAAAGTCATGACGATGTTGCCAACATCCCCCTGTACGCAATCGAACGATTTCCCGGGCTGCGCTGATCGCTTAAAGAGTATCTATCCGGGCAGGTTGCCGGTTTTTGTTATATATTACAGGATGAATCCCGGAACCGTTCTCCCTACCACAAGAGGTACCTATGAGAATAAACAGGTTGGTTACAAGTCTGTTCTGCATTGGCGCGCTGTTGGTTCTTTCGTGCGGGGATGGTGTGGACAACGGCAATGGCCAGATGGATACGTCGGTGGTCGGATACTGGGAAGGGGTAATGGAGCCGATCACGCTTATGGGTTTCAAGGGAGCGAGTATTTTCAACCATATTAGAGCCGACTCCACCTTCCTGCTCGTTACCCTTGACACGTCGCGTAGTGATACTTCGCGGATCAAGGACACGACCCTTTACCTGGCCGGGAAATGGCGGTTGAATGAACCCAAGGATTCCATATTGTTGTTGCCTGATACCTGCAGGATCATCGATACCGCGCAGAATATTCTTGTGCCGCGGGCGGTGAGCGGCGAAACAATTCCGATGTTTGTATTTATCATAAAAAATGATGCCACCGGACAGATAGAATGGACGGTTTTTGGTACCGATTTGGTTCCGCTTGGTCCGCTTTTAGGAATAGACCTATCTGGGGTCCCGACAGATCTGCTGAAGATTATCACTATTGCGCTGTATAAAAGGCGGCAGTACTAGTTTGGTTTGATTAGAAAGCGAAACCCAGTTTAAGTGTGGCGAACCTTCCTGTCGCGAGAGCGCCAAGGGCTTCTTGGTATTTTTCGTTAAAGATGTTTTGAGCCGCCACGGTGCACGAGAGTCCTGTTAAGGAAGAAATTTTACATGCTACGTTTACTGTATGGTAAGGATTTAATAGGGCATGATAAGGTATGATTGAACCATCGTTCAGTCGTATCGTTGGATTCGCGAAATCGAGATAGTTTCTCTTTCCGACGAGTTTGAATCCGATCTTCCCGTCTATCGTAAAAGACGTAAAGCGGCGGGATGCCTTTGCTTCGCAGCCGGCGGTATAGTCGGGAATATAATCAAGCGATGTGTTATACGTTTTATCCAACGAATGCTGCACGGTTGCATTGGCGGAACAGACCATCCACGCGAGCAGCCGCCACCCAATTTCACCCTCGATTCCCTTTGACCAGGCCGCACTGATGTTTCGATGAGTGACATAGGGCACCGTATCCTGAAGAAAAACCACTTGGCTGATTAAATCCTTCATTGAATTATAGTAAGCGTCAAGTTTAACTGTTACTGCCGCGGTCGGTACGACTTCGATTCCTCCATCAAAACCCCAGAGGTTTTCGGGTTCGAGCGCAGGATTCGCTCTCAGTTTGAAATTCGGCATTACCGTAAGGTCCGGCATATAGAGTTCTGCTAGCGATGGGGCACGGAACGAGCGACCGCCCGATGTCTTGACCCTGATATGATTACTGAGTTTATACAAAATTCCCAGTTTTGGAGAAACGGCGCTTCCGAATTCCGAGTGATGATCGATACGCACCGCCGGAACCAGCTTTAATTGTTTGAAAAGGTCGCACTCATTCTGTATAAACACTGCGCTGTTGACGATTCCTTTGTTAACCGGAAATGCTTTGGGCAGCACCGTGCCGGTTACCGCATTTTCTGTGGCTCCAAAATGGGCGTTGTTATCCAGCACTTCCAGGCCGACGGTAAGGACATTCCCGCTCCCCAGTGTGATAATGCCCTGCGATTCTATCTGCCAGTCGTTGGTCCGCGATTTCCAGTAGCTTTGGACATATACGTTGCCGGTATCCGTATCTTCATTGATGAATTCGCCGATTACCTGCCGGTAAAAACCGCCGGCGCGGAAAAGAATATTGTTTGAAAAAGCGATCTTCACCTGCGGACCGATGAGGAATTTGTTGCCTTTCGTATTGACATCCATGGAGTCTGGCATGATTTTTTTTGTTTTTCCATAACCCAGATCGCTGTCAAAATAGCGGATATGCAGGGAAAGGTCACTTTTATCGGAACAATAATACTTGCTTTTTGCAAAGATGCGGAACTCTTTGTAATCATGATTGTCTCCGCGCACATTCATTTCCACACCTTTTTTTTGCACCATCGAAGAATCGCGCAGAAGATAATTGCCGATGGACCGATAGCCGGTGCTTACCACCACGCCGGCCTTATCGTTTCCTCCGCTCACGGTACCGGTTACATTGTGGTACGAAAGAGGCACAGCGGTATCAATACTTTTCGAAAGCGAACGCTCCTTTGCATAATACTGGTCGAGCACGGTAAAGGGATAGGATGTTTCGGTCGCTATCCCTCCGTGTAATTTCCCTTTCACTTCCTGCGTCAAGATATTCACCACCCCGCCGAACGCGTTTGCGCCATACAGGCTCGAATGCGGCCCTCGCACGATCTCGATCCGCTCAATCGCTTCCATGGGAATTTCATTGACTATAAGGAACGGGGTGCCGGAAGCATTCGTCGGAATTCCATCAACGAGAATAAGCGTCCGGGACGCCGCGAGCGAGCCGGGTATGCCGCGGATAATGATGCTGGAGGGAATACCCTCACCGATGGCGGCCGACCGTGATGCCTGCACGCCGGTCTGGGTGATGAGCAGGTCCTCCACCGTTTTGGCAGGGGAGGAGGCGATCTCCTTTTTTGTGATGACGCTGACGCTGGCCGGCGTTTCCGAGACCAGCCGTTTTGAGCGGGTGGCGGTGATGACTATTTTTTCGAGGGAGACGGTGGTGTCGGAATAGGTTGGGGAGGAATCGGGTTCCTGTGCGAGGAGAGTTGTCGAAATCGTCAAGCAGAGAAAGGTGCATCTTTTGATGGGTAGGATATTCATGATCATTAAATAATATAAATCATCCTGATCGTGTTGCGGAGATTCTTTAGTCGGAGTAATGTTGGAATAAGTGGTTGATAATGGGATAGATAAACCAGTTGTGATCCGTTCGTATTCTTTTCATCTTACGAATACATTTTTATTCGTGATAATTGATTATATTAACAGCATATACCATTATCCGAAGGGGGTCCTATGAAGCTATTTTCATTTACAAAAAACGTGTCGCTTTTTATCATCTCGATGGTTTGTATGTCTTTTGCAGTGCAAAGGACCATTGCCGTCTCCGGGGTCGTGATCGACTCGGTACGTGATCAACCGATACAGAAAGCGATGGTGTTGTTACATGATTCACAAGGAATACCGGACATAAACAATATGAACGGGTTATCATTTGATACGGTATTTACAAGCTCCAACGGTTCTTTTTCCTATGTTATGGAAATTGAATCCACCTCAAATATTATGTTTTACGTACTATTGAAAGAAATGTATGCTCCAAAGATTAGCTATGAGCTTTTATTAGGCGTTACCACCAGCATTGCGTTAGATACCCTTCTATTGGTACCTTCCAATCTCAGCGGAAAAGATACCGTCGTGGTATCAGGCACGGTAGTAGATTCCGTTAACGGACAAGGAATTGCAGGAGCCCTAGTCGGGCTGATGGGTGGTGACCTCGATACGGTCGGGAAAACCGTTGTTACTGGTGCCGACGGCTTGTTTTCAAAACAGATTATTGTTAATACGGTTACCATCGAATTAGCCGGCACCTTTACCTTTGTCGCATTTGGTGTTGTGAAGGATGGGTATGCTCCTGCGACAGGAATTAAAATGGCCAATGGACAGACCGTGGATTTGGATACTATCCGGCTATCACCATCGACATCAATTCGATGGAATGGATTTACAAGAAATCCACTCTCAGTAAACGCGAACAGCATGTCCGTTTATTCCCTGAACGGAAGGTTGTTATACACGGGCCCAATTATATCGTCCGACCGGATTGCTCGGCATTCCTCGGGCGCCGTGATGGTTGATTTGAAGTATAGTGGTACAAGTGTCGGGAAAAAGAAATTCGTTCCAATGCGGTGATTAGTGCGATGCAGCATGGCGGAGCAGTGAAACAGGTTTTATCATGACGAACAGGACCACTCCGGCGTTTTTAGCATCGTGTGTTCTTCACGCGCTAGCGTTGCTGACGGTCGTGACTTTTTTGCGTGCGCCGCGGATAATGGAACATAACGAGCTGCCGCTTGTCCCTATCATGACCCTGGTCCGTCCCCCCGAGTCCCCAGCGGTCAAGGCCGCTGCTCCCGAAGCAAAACCGCGTATTTCCAGGCCCGTACCGCCTCCGGAACCGGTCAACCTTGCTCCCGCACTGGAACCGGTAATCGAGACCGTCCCCGATGCTCCGGCGCCGGAACCGGTTGCCGAGGCCGTCTCTGCCGGTGCCGCGCCATCAGTCGCCCCGGCCCCCGCTCTTCCGCCTGCTGACCCGGTATATCCGGCAAGCAAGGTCAGGGGCGGTCTTGTCCCGCTGCAGGGTAACGAGGCGCCGCCGTACCCGCTCATCGCACAGGACCGTGGAATAGAGGGAAGCGTGGACGCGCTGTTCGTGGTCGACAAATCCGGCGCGGTGCAGGACATCTGGATTTCCCGGTCGAGCCACCGTTTTTTCTCTGAGTCGGTCATGAAAAACGTGAGGAAATGGCGGTTCAAGCCGCCCGTTGTCGACGGGAAACCGGCGCGGGTCAAGGCAAGCCAGCATTTTGAATTCAAGCTGGAATGACGGGACCGGCTGCCGTAAATTATTTTTAAGCTGTCTGTCAGGTCATAACGGGATTTCGCCATGTACCACAGTATCTCCGGGAGGAAAGAACATGATTCGCGCTATCGCCATTACGGCAGCAATGCTTTTTGCCGCTGCGGTTTCACCGCATGCGGCCCCGAAAATCGAATTCGATACGAAAGTCTTCCGGTGCGATACGATTATGGAAGACAAGACTGAAAAGATATCCGCCGTTTTTAAGCTCAAGAATACCGGTGACCAGCCGCTCAGGATCGAAAGCGTCCGGCCCGGCTGCGGTTGTACCAATGTCAAGTTCGATTCGGTCATCAAACCGGGGAAATCGTCAAAAATCAGCGCCGAGGTGAATCTCAAAGGGTATAAGGCAGGGAACATCTCCAAGGGCATAACGGTCATCACCAATGCGGCGAACGAAAAAGAGGTCAGGCTTACCATCACCACGACGATCGTCTCGCCGGTGGAGTGCTCGGATGTCGCGATCAATTTCGGCGGTACCGATACGGTCAAAACCCGCACCGTGACCCTTGCGTCCAAAAAACATGACCTGCAGCTCACCGAGGTTTACTTTAAGCAGACGACCCGGGACAACTCTCCCGGCTGGCAGAACGATTTCCGGTTGCCGCTCACCTACACGCTCAAACCGCTCGATTCGGTCAGGGACGACGGCGCGCGTGTTTTTTCGCTGGAACTCATCGGGCCAAAAGTGGAAACCACGATTTCAGGTGAGATCGTGATGAAAACAAACCATTCGGAAAAACCGGAACTTCGCATTCACGCGTATCTGGTCAAGAACTGACAGCGCATCGCGTCTCCAAGGCGGGCGTCCTGAACAGGCGACTACCTCAGAGTGTCACCCCTCCGTTGTCGCAACACTCACGCTGACCTGTTTTACCCCCACCTGCGCCTTGATCGAATCGGCAAGCCGCTCAATCTCCCTTGCCCTGCCTTTTACCGCAATGATTTCAAGGCAGTGGTGGTGATCGAGGTGCACGTGTTGCGTTGAAATAATGAGGGACTGAAAGTCGTGCTGGATATCGAGCAGGGTGTTGACCAGTTCGCGTTTGTGGTGGTCGTAGGTCATAACGACCGCGCCGGCCACCACGCCCCCTTCAATCATTTTTTTGCGGGTCAATTCCTCGCGAATCAGGTCTCGAATCGCCTCGGAGCGGTTTTTATACCTCCGTGCGCTGATGTGCTTGTCAAAGGCGTCGATGAGCGATTTTTCGAGCGAAACACCGAAACGGTAGAGGTCGGTCATGAATGGATCCTTGAAAAATGGTGGGCGGATGCGTGAACCGGAAGGAATATACAATCTGTGCGGTGCGATTATGCAGAGGCGAAGCGGCGGTAGTTTCCGCCGCTTCGCGGTGAGCAGTGACGATGATCCGGCGGCTACTTGACCTCGCTTAACGGTATGCCCAGCGCATCAGCTACGCCTTTGCCATAGGCCGGGTCGGCCTTCAGGCAGTTGCCGATGTGCCTGATCTTGATCTCCCGGGGAGCGTCGCCCATTGCCCGGGCGGTGTTTTCAAACAGCCGCTGTTTTTCATCGGGTTTCATCAGGTTGAACAGAGCGCGGGGTTGCGAAAAGTGGTCGTCGCCTTCGCGGTGGTCGTAGTGGTCGGCAGCGCCGTCGATCGCGAGCGGCGGTTCCCTGAACTCGGGCTGCTCCTGCCAGACGCCATAGCTGTTAGGCTCGTAGCCGAGCGTAGAACCGTAATTGCCGTCAACGCGCATGGCGCCGTCGCGATGGAATCCGGTCACCGGGCACCGCGGGCGGTTGACCGGAATCTGGTGAAGGTTGACGCCGAGACGGTAACGCTGCGCATCGCCGTAGGAGAAAAGCCGCCCCTGGAGCATCTTGTCGGGAGAGAACCCGATGCCCGGTACGATACTGGCCGGGTTGAATGCCGCCTGCTCGACGTCGGCAAAGTAATTCTCCGGGTTCCTGTTGAGTTCAAGCACGCCGACTTCGTGGAGCGGGTAGTCCTTGTGCGGCCAGACTTTGGTCAGGTCGAACGGATTGAACGGGAATTTTGCGGCGTCCTTCTCCGGCACCACCTGGATCTGAAGGGTCCAGCGGGGAAAATCGCCTGTTTCGATTGCATCGTACAGGTCGCGCTGGTGGCTTTCACGGTCTTTTGCGATAATCGCTTCGGCTTCGGCATCGGTCAGGTTTTTGATACCCTGCTGTGTTTTGAAATGAAACTTGACCCAGTAACGCTCATTTTTGGCGTTTATCAAGCTATAGGTATGGCTGCCGTAGGCGTTCATGTGACGGTAGGAGAGGGGAATGCCGCGGTCGCTCATGGTGATGGTCACCTGGTGAAGCGCTTCGGGGAGATTGGTCCAGAAGTCCCAGTTGTTTTTCGCGCTGCGCATATTGGTACGCGGGTCACGCTTGACCGCGTGGTTCAGGTCCGGGAACTTGAGCGGGTCATTGAGGAAAAAGACGGGTGTGTTGTTACCCACCAGGTCCCAGTTACCCTCTTCGGTGTAGAACTT
>JAFGOU010000302.1 GCA_016926315.1 Chitinispirillaceae bacterium | reverse complement strand
TTGGCGGACTTGCGGCCGATCTTGTCGAATTCGTCTATGTAAATGATCCCTTTTTCCGCCTTGGCAAGATCGTGGTTGGCGGCCTGCAGAAGCCGCACCAGCATGTTTTCGACGTCTTCGCCGACATACCCGGCCTCGGTGAAAATGGTGGCGTCGACAATGGTGATGGGCACCTTGAGCATGCGCGCGAGCGTCTGGGCGATGAGCGTTTTTCCCGTGCCGGTCGGCCCGATCATGAGGATGTTGGATTTTTCGATCTCCACGCCCTCGCTGTCCTGCTGGGAGCGGGAGAGGAGCCGTTTATAGTGGTTATAGGCCGCAACGCACACCCCTTTTTTCGCGTCCTCCTGGCCGATGATATACTGGTCGAGAAACGCCTTCATCTCCTGCGGCGTGGGCAGGGTCTGGACGGTAAGGTCGCCCGTTGCGGCAACGCTCCCCTCGCGCAGGATTTCGTTGCACATATCAACGCACTCGTTGCAGATATGCACCGACGGGCCGGTGATGAGCTTTCCGACCTCATCGGGCCCCTTGCCGCAGAACGAGCATTTTACCAGCGGGTAGCGCTTGGTGGACATGTATCAGCTCCTGGCCGTCAGTATTTCGTCGACGATCCCGTAGGTCTTCGCCTCTTCGGCGGTCATGAAAAAATTTCTGTCGGTGTCCCGCGCGATCACCGTCAGCTCCTGGCCCGTGTGCTGCCGGATGATCTCATTGAGCGTCTGCTTGACACGCATGATCTCCCGCGCGTGGATCGCGATGTCGGCGGCCTGGCCGCCCGCCCCGCCGATCGGCTGGTGAAGCATGATGCGCGCGTGGGGCAGCGCAAACCGCTTGCCCTTGGTGCCGGCCGCGAGCAGGATCGCGCCCATGCTCGCCGCCTGGCCGATACAGATGGTGGACACATCCGGCTTTATATACTGGATCGTATCATAAATGGCGAGTCCTGACGATACTATTCCGCCGGGCGAGTTGATATAAATGGTGATGTCTTTGTCCGAATCCTCGTATTCAAGGAAGATAAGCTGGGCCATGACCAGGTCGGCGGTGGTGTCGTCGATGTCGGAGCCGAGGAAAATGATCCGCTCCTTGAGCAGGCGCGAGTAAATATCGTACGACCGCTCGCCGCGGCCGGTCTGTTCTATTACCATGGGGATGAGAGGCATAACGGGTCGTTTTATCCTTTCGCTGCAAGTATACGATTAAATTACTTTCCCGCGCCATCGGGAAGCTCGACAAGAAAGTCGAGCGTTTTCTGCTCGCGGAGATCGTCGCGGATGCGCAGCGTGGTGCCGTTCTGCCGCAGCGACTGCTTGAGCGTGTCGAACGGCTGGTTGTACCGCACCGCAAGTTTGCGTATCTCGGCGTCGACCTCCTCCTGGGTGGCCTGAATCTTTTCCTTTGCGGCGATATAGTCGACAATCCGGTGGCGCTTGAGGGTGCGGACCGCCATGTCGCGGTAGCGAACGGCCACCTCTTCGCGGGGAGGGAGCGGCTCCGCCTGCCGGTTGTCTTTCTGCATCTGTTCCATCAGGAAATCGATGAACAGCCCGATCCGCGCCGGCGGCACGTCAAAGGGGTTGTCTTCGATGATGTCGTCGATCGCCCTGTTGTACGCTTCATTTTTCGCCTGTTCCAGCGCCTCGGCCTCAAGGTTTTTGCGGATCTGCAGCCTCAGCGCCTCCTCGTTTTCGAAATCACCGAGCTGTTTGAGAAACGTCGCGACCTCGGGCAGCGATTTTTCCTGCACGGCGGAAATTTTGATCGTAAATTCGCCGCCTTTGCCGGCGACGTCCTTGTCGGCATAATCCTTCGGGAACGTGACGCCGAGGTCGACCGTTTCGCCGGCCGCGTGACCGATGAGCCCCTTGTCAAAGTCCTTGATGCGGTGCTCGGCCCCGAGTTCCACCGGATAGGCCGGGTTCTTGACGTCCATGCGCTCCGTTCCGTCGATGACGACTTTCAGGTATTCGAGCTTGACATAATCGCCTTTTTTCGAAGGACGGTCCACGTCGGTAAAGACCGCAAACCGTTCGCGGAGGCCCATCACGGATTCATCGACCTCCTCCTCCTTGATTTTTTTCGCAGAGACCTTGACCTTGCGCTTGTTGTATTTCCTGAGCTCGATTTCGGGATCGACCTCGGCCTCGATGGTGAAGGTGAGCGGCTGTCCCGGCTCCGCCTTGAGGTTGTTCACGACGCCCTTGCTGATGGGGATGATCTTTTTTTCGGTGCAGGCGTCCTTGAACGCGTTCTGGATAAGGTCGTCGATCGCATCGGAGCGGATCGCGTCGCCGTAACGCTGCCTGATGAGCGGCAGCGGGACCTTGCCCGGCCTGAACCCGGGAAGCGAGAGCTCTTTCCTGACCTTCTGCAGCTTGTCCTCGCACACCTTGTCGACCTCATCGTGCGGCACTTCAATGTCAATGACCCTTTTCCAGGAGTTCGGCTCGGAAACGGTAGATTTCACGCGTGGTATCCTCTCTACTTCGATGAAAAAAACAACCCGGAAGTCCGCTCAAATGCGAGGAGGGGGACTCGAACCCCCACAGGTCGCCCTACCAGATCCTAAGTCTGGCGCGTCTGCCAACTCCGCCATCCTCGCGATTCACAGGCCGGCGATTGATAATTGATGGAAAATAAGTGATTTGGAGGGGGATTTCAATGAATGATTGTTTTATATAATATGATGGGAAAGCCCCCCAATCGGTGCGGACGACCGGTGTGGTCCCGGGTCCTGTTGACCGTGACATGGCGAAAATTACCTTCAAACCGCTTTGCTGCCAAGCAGCTTCTCCACATTGAACATCCGGAAATTTTTCAGGTCCGCGTCGAGGTTCCTCATTCGAACCTGGATTTCGGATCCAGGCCACGCGGGTCCTCCGTGACCTGGATGTCCCCTCTGTTCTCGACGCCGCCGCGTTTCGAATTGCAGGGACGATATTGACGGCGCCGGACAGTACCAATAAAGGGCCTCGGGCCTATCCTGCCACACCATCTGACGCACAAAACCCGCCCCTACCTCACCACGCAGAACTTTTTTTCCAACAGCGCCTTACCTGCCTGCACCCTGACCACGTACACCCCTGCCGCGCGCCGCAGCCAGAGATACGAAT
>JAFGOU010000301.1 GCA_016926315.1 Chitinispirillaceae bacterium | reverse complement strand
TATGGAACGATATTGATAGCACACCGGACGTTTTATTACGAACGACAATATTTTGTCGTTCAAAACGTCCTAAGCACCTAAACAGGAAAATAATGAAAGCCTTTACAATTAAAACAGTCGTACTTTTACATGAATACTCTTTTGGCGATATTTTTGCCGGGCAAAAGCGTATTTGTATGAAAAGTATTTTCGTGTTTTTTTACCTGGTATTTTTTTCTGCGGTTTATGCGAGAGAACTTCCATCGCCAATTACCCTGGTAAATAACAGCTCCGAGTTTGAATTATACAACCCTTTCGCCCTTATTTATTCCCAAAGTTTTTACCTTGGTAACGACCCGATAACCCAAAAGGTCGGTCCCTTTGCATGCAACATACGCAACCATCTTCAGCCCGTTCCTGAAGCCTGGTCAATGGTTAAAACTTACAGATCCCTAAGAATCATGGCGTTATCATTACTGCTCAGCGGCCTTGGGATCACGGGAACCGGACTTTACCTGTCGTTTAACGACAACGAAACTGGCGAACCGCACCCTCTGTTTTTCATCGGACTCGGGTTTTCCGTCTCTGCTTCAATTCCCGGTGAAATCAGCAAATTTTTAATCTCCATCGCTGTTGAGAAGTACAATCGTGCAATAAAATCCAGCCGGTAACCGGACCTTTTACGGATAGGCAATTACCATCCTGCCAGGTGCGGATCACGGCCTGCCGTCAGAGCCCTGCGCAGACAGGTCACTCCTGAGCCGATTGAGATGGCTATTGAACCCGTTCAATGAACTCAACGTCAAAAATCAAGGTTGCATCGGGCGGAATGATTCCTGCCGCTCCTTTTTCACCATAGGCAAGTTCCGGCGGGATCGCCATGGTCCTGTGCTCACCGGGAAGCATATCGATGACCATCTCATCCCATCCTTTGATGACATGCCCGACACCGACGGTAAACTCAAACGGCAGGTTTCGGTCTCTTGAACTGTCGAATTTCTTGCCGTCGATAAGCGTTCCGGTATAGTGAACCCTGACCTGATCGCCTTTGGCCGGCTTTTTACCGGTGCCTTTTTTAGTAATGACAAACCGTACGCCGCCTGGCGATGTCGTCGCATTGGGCAGTTTTTTCGCAAGTACGGCTCTCACGGTTTCGGCAGCCTTTATTTTTTTCTCCCGTTCCTTTTCCCCGGCCTGTGCGACCAATGCGTCAAACGCCTCTCTGCCGGTTTCAAATGCCGTTGCCTTGGCGCCGATTCTTCTGATGGTCACCTTTTCCATCCGGTCACCGGGTTCGATTTTTCGCACGATGTCCATTCCCCGAATCACCTGTCCGAACACCGGGTTTCTGTTCTCGAGGGCGGGCGTTGCGGCAAGGGAAATGAAAAACTGGCTGCCGTTGCTGCCGGGACCGGTAGTTACCATCGAGACGATACCCGGGCCGGAGTGGGTGAGTTCGGGATGAAACTCATCAGGGAACTGATATCCCGGTCCTCCGGTGCCGTCACCTTTGGGATCGCCGCCCTGAACGACAACGCCCGGCTCCACTCTATGAAATTTCAGGCCATCGTAAAACCGGACGTTTTTTCCCAGTATCGACGGGATGGTTCCTTCGGCAAGTCCGACAAAGTTTGCCACGGTCACAGGTGCCTTTTCATGGTTTAGCGATACCACGATCGTACCTTTCGCCGTCTCGATTTCAGCGTACATGCCGTCCGGGTAGTTACCGGATGAACAGGCCAGAAGCGTCAACGCTCCGGCGAAGGCCACTGCTCTGCAGTATCTCATGGAACCCCTTTCTTTTTCAGTCCCAATCAAAGGGAGATTTAAACGGTTTTTCATCGGGATTGATTTCCGCCGGTTCGCTGGCGGCCTTTTTGAATTTCTCTTCGATCTCCGCCTTCCTCCTGGACTCGTCATCTCTGGCCTTTTTCAGGCGGTCGTCCCAGGCAGTCCCCTTCTGGCGGGACTTCAGGAATTCATCAAAGTTGCCTTTCTGATGATCCGCACTCTGGTGGTCCACGATTTTACAGGTAGCGGGATCGATCCAGAGCGTTCCTTTGCACAACGGACATTTAACTTCGAATAGCGCCATAAAGCATCTCCCTCAAGCCGCGAAATCTGTACCATCTCTCGGTAACCCAGCGGAGCTGGATAAAAGTCTGTCGCTCGTAAAACATACTCACGTTGCGTATCGTTTCATCGGCTGGCCCCTAACGGTACCCCGATACGCCGATAAAATATATCATATGCTTTCATAAAAAAACATTGCGCCGGTCTAAAAAATCTAGTATTATTCATCAGTTTATTTTCCCCATTGAAAAGTATGGGGAGCGCTGCGGCGTTAAAATATTTTCCGGAGGGGGAAAAGTTCCAAGATAGATACCGCCGTGAATAGCACCGCACACTCTTCAATCATGCGGCTTTCCAAACCAAAGAACAGCAGAATACCATGCCGAACGCGTCGCCATCACTCTTTGAAGGGTATCAGGAGTTCATAAAAAAGCCTTTTGAACTGAACGATTCCCGCTCATTCGCTCTTCTGCAACACCTGTTGCAGCACCCATCGCTGCTAAAGGGTTCGCCGTGGAGCTTTCTGATAAACGCACTTTCGGGGATCACCATCTCCCCAAATGAAGCGTTGCAGCACTGGAAAAAAATACTGACCCATAAGCGCCGTCTGGAAACAGCATTACGCCGGCCGGTGGGCATTAAAACAGCAGTTGTTGATTATTACGAGCAGTCCGGCATATCGAATGATCCTGCAGTTGAAACGGCTGCGGCCGAACCGCGTCAATTCGGGCAAAACTACCCTACGGTATTCCCTGCTTCCCGCGCTGCCGGATCCTCGAACGTTTTGCATGAAACCGTTCCCGCGCCGGGATATCACCAGGAGCGCCTCAAAGAGGAGATGTCCCGTGCCCGCCGGTATAAGCATGCGCTGTCCGCCATCATGATCAATGTCGATTTTTCACCCATTACAATGAACGGCTCCGAAACCCCGATGTATACGAAGGTCCAGTCGGTCATCGATACCATGATACGCAAGGCGATCAGGAATGTCGACATCCGCGCCCGGCATTCGGAAAACCTGTTCCTCCTTATCCTTCCCAACACCAATAAGCGAGAAGCGCAGGAACTTGCCGTACGTCTCCTTAAAAACATCTCCGTACGCATGCAGCGGCTTCCCGGAGTAACGGTAACGGTCCCTCTGGCTGCTTCGGTTGGACAATGCGACACCAAAAACGACACCTCTACGGAATTCATCATGCGGCTTGAACACCTGATCGCCTCCGGGAAAAACAGCAGGGTCGATGCCGTCTACCTGCTCGATTGATGTCCTGTCAGCGGGCTTGCATTACAAGCACGCAATGAGGTATTTTCACTTTCATTTTTGATGAATCACCGACTGATAAGAAAGGCGCGCATGAAACCGAAGATTCACCCCAAGTATCGGAATGCCTCGTTCACCTGTTCCTGCGGAAATGTCATTGAGACCCGTTCAACCATTCCCAGTACCCATATCGAAATCTGCAACGAATGCCATCCGTTTTATACCGGTAAACAGAAGCTGATTGATACGGCCGGACGGGTCGAACGGTTCAGAAAACGTTACGCAAAAACAGCCAAAGCATCATAAATCCTGAACAGGCGAAACGGACGGAGAAAGGGATATCCCTTTTTACCTCTTTATTGCGGGAACTATCATGAAACTACCACTTTGCGCCTTTCCTGCGTTGCTGTTTCCCGGCATCCTTGCTGCGTTTTCCGGCAAGCCGAAGAAAGTCGGTGGACAGGCAATAATTGAAGGCGTTATGATGCGCGGAAGGGACAAAGTATCACTCGCCGTTCGAAAGCAGAGCGGGGAGGTGGTGGTTGAACAGTTTCCGTTCATCTCCGCTGCGAAAAAAATAAAAATCTGGCGTTTCCCGGTCATGCGCGGTGCGGCAAATCTCTACGAATCCCTTGTCCTCGGTTATCGAACGCTCAGCCGCAGCGCCGAAATCGCCATGGAGGAGGAACGGGTCGCCAAGGGCACAACCAATGAGCAAGGAAAGAAAAAAACAAGCGATGTGATCGGCTCATGGGCCAGTTTTGCCTTTGCATTGCTGGTAAGTATCGGCCTCTTCATGTATGCGCCGATGTGGATAATTTCAAAGGTGGTACCGGCAGATTCAACGATTCTTTTCAATACTTTTGCCGGTATTATCAGGATAGCCCTGTTTCTTGCCTATCTTATACTCATTAGCCAGTGGAAGGAGATGCGGCGGGTATTTGAATATCATGGGGCCGAGCATAAAGCGATTTTCACCTACGAAGACGACAAGACGCTTTTACTCGAAAACATGCGTCCCTACACGACCCTGCATCCCCGGTGCGGCACGAGTTTTTTACTGATCGTTGGACTCATCTGCATACTGCTCTTCTCAATCGTTGATGCGCTGGTCATCCAGTTCATCGGACCTTACCCCAATGTCGCGGCACGGCTTGTCGTTCACCTCGCGCTCGTTCCCCTGGTGGGCGGCACCTCCTATGAACTGCTCAAACTTTCAGACCGGTACCGCCGGTTGCCGCTCGTGGGAGCACTTATTCTGCCGGGATTGTGGCTTCAGAAAATCACCACGAAAGAACCTGACGATTCCCAGCTCGAGGTCGCGGCAGAGGCGCTGAAAGCCGTCATATGATCTTGGAAAAAGTCGGAGCCGTCCTGAAGCGCCGGACCGATCTTGAACATGAATTATCCTCCCCCGATGTCGCGCGCGACCCCGGAAAAATGGAAAAACTGGGCCGCGAATACAACGCGATAAACAAGAACCTCCCCGTTTTCCGCTCCTACCTTGAAACCGTCTCTGCGATCGCCGACGCCGAAGCGCTCATTGCGTCGGAACATGACCAGGAGATGGTCGCGCTGGCGCGCGAGGAACTAGACGCACGCCAGAAAACGCTGCCCGGACTCGAAGAAAAAATAAAACAGCTGCTTGTTCCGCGCGACCCTAACGACCTTAAGAACGCGGTCATGGAGATCAGGGCCGGTACCGGGGGAACCGAAGCCGGCATTTTCGCCGCCGATCTCTACCGTATGTATACCCATTTTGCCGAACGGAAAGGGTTCCGCGTCGAGATTCTGAGTTCGAGTTACGGTGATATCGGCGCCATTAAAGAAATCATTTTCATGGTCAACGGCGGCAACGCCTACGGAACGCTCAAGTATGAATCGGGCGTACACCGTGTCCAGCGCGTTCCCCAGACCGAGGCTCAGGGCAGGGTCCATACCTCTGCCGCATCGGTTGCCGTGTTCCCCGAAGCCGACGAGGTCGAGGTAACCATCAACCCCAACGACCTGCGCATCGACCTTTTCTGCTCCAGCGGTCCGGGCGGGCAATCGGTCAACACTACCTATTCGGCGGTTCGCATCGTCCATCTCCCTTCCGGTCTGGTCGTCCAGTGCCAGGATGAAAAATCGCAGCATAAAAACAAGGCAAAGGCACTCAAGGTGCTGCAGACACGATTATACGAAAAACAGCTCGCCGAAACTTCGGCCAAAGAAGACGCTGCACGAAAAAGCATGGTTTCGACCGGCGACCGCAGCGCAAAAATTCGCACGTATAACTTTCCTCAGAACCGCATGACCGATCATCGCATTTCCCTGACGCTCTACAGTCTTGACAAGATTATCGACGGCGATCTGGACGAAACCATCGAAGCCCTGTCGCTGGCTGATTTGAATGAAAAGATAGCGCAATCGGGATGAGCATCCCTCATGACCATCTCCCAGTCCCTCACCACCCTTCGCGAAGCTTTTTCCTCCTTCGCCGGGGAGTATGCCCTGTCCGAAGCGGAACGGGTACTCACCTATCTTCTCGATTGTCCGCGAAGTCAACTCTACCTCTCCCCCGCTGCGGAACTGCCCGATGAAATAGCTCAGGCGCTCGACGGTATCATCAGACGACGGTCGCGGGACGAACCGCTCGCGTACATTCTCGGGTCGGCCTATTTTTTCAACCGGGAGTTCGTTGTCGACCCGTCGGTCCTGATTCCCCGCGCCGACACGGAGATACTGGTCGAGACCGTGCTGAAAAATGAATCCGAAAAGGAGGTCCGGTTCATCGATCTCGGCACCGGCTCCGGTTGTATCGCGACGATACTTTCCAGCCAGAATCCGTCGTGGCGGGGGGTAGCGATCGATCATTCTCCTGCTGCGGTCAGTATCGCCCGTCGCAACGGCAAAGACGGTTTTTCACTCCTGTGCTGCGACAGGTTAACGGCGCTCAGGTCCGCAGGCACTTTCGATTTCCTTGTCAGTAATCCGCCGTACATCAAATCTTCAGCTATTGGAAATCTCCCAAAATCAGTAGGCACCTTCGAGCCTCTCGCGGCACTCGACGGTGGCATTGATGGCCTTGATTTTTACCGTTATCTCGCAGAAAATGCACCGTTATTGCTAAAATCGGGCGGCAGAATTTATTGTGAGATCGGGTACGATCAGGGCGAAACAGTTCCCGCGATTTTTACCGGGCGGGGATGGGTTGCCGTAAACGTAACCAGGGACTTTGGAGGCCATCAGCGCGTGATGTTTGCGCGACGTCCGGAAAGTTGAAGGTGATGCCACAGAATCAATCAGGAAGAATGCCTCCCGTTCCACCGGCAGCGATCCCGTTTGCGCGATCCGCCTCGTCGCTCTTTTGCAGTGCCGTATCCCTTCGCAACAGCCTTTATGACCATCTCCCGTTTTTTTCCCGGCGAACCCCTTATCCGGTGGTCAGCATCGGCGGCATCAGGGCAGGCGGAACCGGTAAAACGCCGATCGCGCTGCTCGTCGGAAGATACCTTCTGTCAAAGGGGTGCACGGTGGCATTTCTTTCGCGCGGATACCGGAGAAAGGACCGCCGCTGCCGCATTGTCGCGCCCCATGAAACGGTTGACTGGGAGCTGATCGGCGACGAACCATGGCTG
>JAFGOU010000300.1 GCA_016926315.1 Chitinispirillaceae bacterium | reverse complement strand
CCAGAGAAACGAGTGCGAGCTTTTGCACAACGGAAGATTTCAGCGATAAAAAATACTTTTTAACCATACGACCCCCATGGTGGGATGTTATTCATCATGCGCTTTTACCGTTAATCGCATACGGAAACGGTTAAATGGTCCCTTCTTATAATAATTATTTTTGGGTTTTATTATCGATAATTCGGCTGCAATACAATGATTTCCGTGGATCAACTATTCCACGATACGTTAACCGCAGGATCGAAATGCGTCCGGAACAATAGGCGTTTTTTCGAGCAAAGCAACACCGGCAGGGAGAACAACCAGCATAAAACGCACAATTTTCCAGCAAAATCCATTCAACCGTCCTATATTACTGGTAATACCTCTCCTACCCTATCACCTGTAGCCCGGGGGCCGGCTATGAAACCTTTCACCGTTACCAGGGTTGTGATCGCCATTGGCGTTTGCGCTCTTGTCTTTGGAATGACCGGAACGATTGCACGTTCCATGATTTCGCATGGCCATGACCGGGGAGTCGAAACCCGGGATCTGTTTACCCGGGACAACGGGACCAGGCAGCACGCGCTTGCCGCGTTGACGTTCTTATCTGACCAGCGCGCCTATCCTAACGGCGAAAAAGGTGACGAGTATTTTGCGGCGTATGAATATTCGCGGCGCATGGCGGCGAAAAGGGCTTTTTATTATGACGGCAAATGGGAAAGCATGGGCCCGGATAACCAGGGCGGCAGGACCAATGCGCTGGCCGTTGACCCGCAAAATTCGAACATCGTGTACGCCGGCGCCGCGAGCGGCGGATTCTGGAAAATGACCATCAGCGGCAGCAACTCCTACACCTGGGAAAGGATTGAGACCGGGTTCCCGGTGCTCGGGGTCAATGCCATTGCCATCAATCCTGAGAATACGCGGGTGATTTACATCGGCACGGGCGAGGTGTACAGTTATCAGCAATCAATCGGGGGCATTTACCAGCGCTCGACGCGCGGCAGCCACGGCATCGGCTTGCTCAAGACCGAAGACGGCGGCGCGACCTGGGTAAAAAGCCTTGACTGGAGCTATAGTCAGCAGCGCGGCGTGCTTGCGATACGCATCCACCCGCAGAATTTTTCAACGGTGTTTGCCGGTACCTCGGAAGGGACCTTCAAGTCAACCGATGCGGGCGCGACCTGGGTGCAGGTGCACGACGTGCTCATGGCGGTTGACATCGCGTTTCACCCGCAAAATCCGGACATCATGTATGTGTCGTGCGGAAACATGAACAGCCAGGGTTCGGGTATTTACCGGTCCACGACGGGCGGAACGGCCGGCTCGTTTCAGAAGCTTGCAGGCGGGCTTCCCTCATCATGGGGCGGGAAAACCCTTCTTGACGTGTGCCCTGCTTCGCCGAACACGATCTACGCGGATATCGGGGGTCAGAGTGCGACCGTTGGCCTGTACCGGAGCGATGACGGCGGCGACACGTGGACCGCGGTCAATACCACTGACGACTGGGCCGGCTACCAGGGCTGGTTCTCGCATTACGTTCGGGTTGATCCGCAGGATGTCAATCATGTCATGATCGCGGGAGTGAATTTTTACAACTCGACAAACGGCGGCGCCACACTGACAACGGTCAGCGGCATGCATGTCGACCACCACTGCTACACGGACGATCCTTCGAATCCGGAGGTGATCTATTTCGGCAATGACGGCGGCGTGTACCAGTCGACGGACGGCGGCCAGCGGTTCAGGAGCATGAACAACGGGTACGTAACGTCGCAATTCTATCCGGGTTTCGCGGTTTCGCCCACCAATCCTGACCTGGCAATGGGAGGACTGCAGGACAACTCGCACAAGATCTACACCGGGAACGGCCGCTGGCGGACCGTGGTACCTGGCGATGGAACCTACTGCGAAATCGATCCGGCGGACAACAATTATATGTACGGCGCCACGTACAACCTGAATTTCAGCCGATCGAGCGATGGCGGCAGTTCCTGGACAAACCTTGCAAGCGGCATTCCGGGTTCCCGGTCCTGTTTCGTGGCGCCGTACGCCCTGGCGCCTTCAAAGCCCCAGGTGCTGTATGCGGGCAAGGACATCATCAGCCGCTCTGATGATCGCGGCAGCACGTGGCGCGCGCTCAACGACAATAAGGCGCTCAGCGGCAATCCTGTCCTTGCTATCGGGATTGCGCCGACCAATGAGAATATCGTGTATGCGACCACGGCGCCGTCTTCGCGCACGCGCGGCCAGGTGTTTGCCACGACCGACGGCGGCGTAACCTGGCAAAACGTTACCGGCGATCTGCCCGACCGGTACTACCTCGATGTCGTGGTGTCGCCCACTAACCCGCAGGTGGTGTATGTCACGCTTGCCGGTTTCGGCTCGTCGCACCTGTACCGGAGCAATGACGGGGGCGCTTCATGGAACGACATTGGAAATGGTTTGCCGGACCTTCCCACCTCGGCAGTGGCAATTGACCCGTTCAATGAGCAGCATATCTATCTGGGAAATGATTTCGGCGTGTGGGCATCGACCGATGACGGCGCGACCTGGACCGAATTCAGGGAAGGACTGCCGTTGGCTGTTCTTGCGATGGACCTCGTGGTGTCGCCGGTCAACAAAAAGCTCTGGGTCGCCACGCACGGCAACGGCGCGTACCAACGCACGCTTATTTCCGCAGGCGTAAAGGTTATAAAAGGTCCGGCGGCGAAAAACAGGGCAGGCGTAAGGATCATGAGAAATTTCCCGAATCCATTTGCAGCGGCCACGACCATTGAGTTCTCGCTGCCCCGGCCCGGCGCGGTAACTTTTGAGATTGTCAATGCTGCCGGCAAACGGGTGCGCATCATCGATCGTACGGTACGCGCCTCGGGGAAATCGAGTGTGCGCTGGGACGGCCGGGACGACGCGGGGAAGGTTCTTCCGGACGGTCTTTACGTATGCAGGTTGACGGCGGCCGGCATGACCGTATCAAGGACCCTTCGTATTGCGCGCTGATGGTGCGCACCGCAAAAAAATCCCGGCGCCTTGTGCAGGCGCCGGGATCACTTGTGCCACGCCACGACGGTGATGGCTACCGTACAAACTTCAGCATGGCCTTGCCTGTTTTGGCAAGATAGACGCCCTGTGGCAGGGCGCTTATATCGAGCGCAAAATCCGGACCCGGCGCGCGCCGCAGCACGCATGCACCGTTGAGAGCGACGATTGAAACGTCCGCCGCGGGCCGGTTGAACATGAGCATGGTACCTGACCGGATGATTCCCGGCCGTTCGATTGACTCACGATCCGCCGCTGCGACCTTCACCTGGCCGAGAGACTTCACGATTTTGAGCACGGTCGCGCCGGTCGGGATGTCGACATCCTGCTGAGAGCATACGGTCTCGACAGGCGTTGCACCGTTGCGGTAATCGAGCAGGCTGAACCTTTCCACCGTGCCGCTCCCTCCCCGCGAATCGATAAGCAGGAAAAAGGTCACGGTGGATGCGGTCAGGCTTGTGGCAAACCGGGAAACATCGAGACCGATTTCTATCGGGTCAGAATTCACGCCCTGCATGGGATATACGCCGCCTGCATAGTTGAACGCCTTGCCAAAGGTGATGGGCGTGCCGGTTGCGGCAGTTGCGGTCCCGTTGTTGGCATACCCGGCCCGCAGACGTATCTGGCCCCGGTTGTCGTGCGACATGGTGATTTTGTAGGTGTACATCGGCTTGACAAAAGACTCATCGGTCCGCATGCCGTAGACCATATTGCTCCACAGGCCGCCGGGGCTGGCTTCGGCGCAGAATTTATACGGCACATAGATTTTGCCGCCGGTGCCGAAACTCGTGCCCCAGGAGTTGACCATGAGCATGGCGCCGATTTCCCAGTCCTTGATATCGACCCGGCCGTCGCTGTTGATATCCACGTCGTTTGTATATTTTCCATCTCCGCTGAAATCGTACCTGACTGAATCGTTGTACCCGGCAATGGTCACGGCATGGCCGCCGCTGGTGCCTAATTTGGTATAGACACGCTTCCCCGCCTCGGGAGTCCCGGTGGCGAGTGTCGCCATCGTACTCCCGGAAGAGTTATAGCAAAATACCAGACAACCGCCTTTGTCCGTTCCGGCGCCATGATCATTGAACCACTGCCGCATCTGCAGAAGCCCGTTGGTCGTATTTACCTTGATGGTGAACTGGCTCTTCGCCCTGTTTGCCATGCCGGTATGGTACACGTCATAGCCTGATACCCACTGGTTATATTTACCGAGCCCGAACCCGCCGTAGGTTTCAGCATCAGGTATCCCGCACTGCATGGCAATCTCAAATCCCTGGTTCGGATTGGACCCGTTACTCCCGCTGCCGCTGTTACAGAAATTGTAGGTGAAATCATACGGATACTGGTTTTCACGCGTGTCGGATTCGAGTCCGCGCAGCGTATTAATTTCATAAGTGAATACATAGCCGATCGAGCTGGCCATTGCGCACGAGCCGCCCTTCTGGCTGAAGATGGGCCTGAATGCCGGAAGCACGGAATTGTCTACCTTGTCAGGAGGATCAGCAGCCGCCGTCTTGATGAGTCCCGAGGAGAGCACCTGTTCTAGCGAGGGAAGGTCTGCGGTCATCTGTTCCCACTCCTGCGGCGTGATACCGCCGGCGATCCACGGTTCCCCGTTTGGATCAGGATTCACATTGACCAGACCTGAACCCTGCGCTTGACACAGGCCGGTATTCGTCAAAACAACAAGCAAAGCGAGAAGAAAATATGAAGCGTAAAGAAGCGTCGTGAATTTGCCCTCAGGCAAACCGACCTGTTTTGACATGCAGCCTCCTCGATAAAGTGAGTAAACAGTATCCTGTCGTTCAAACCCATAGCCCGGGATTATCCGCAACTTAAGCGCTCAACCTGCAGACGTTATCTTGACGTTTTCTCCCCAGATTACTTGTTGATGATAGTTATAATATAGTTCAGCTCTCGCGTGATTGCTTGACTTTTTTCCATGGCGTTAAGGGGGTGGAAATGAAAATCGCCGGAAAGATGAATGTTCAGAGGCGTTCCCTATTTAGTTTCTGTTCAAAATTGGTTGTTAAAGTTTTTTGGTCATTCCGGCGAAAGCCGGAATCCAGCTTTTTAGGCTAATTTCGGCCACTGGATACCGGCCTGCGCCGGTATGACGACTAAAACAGAGTCATTTTAAACAGATACTATTTAAACTCAGGTACAATATGACATGCCGCGCGGCCAGGGTGCTTTTTAAAGTAATCCTGATGATACTCCTCCGCAGGATAGAATCGTGCTGCCGGCATGATCTCAGTAACCACCTTTCTCTTCAGCCTGCCCGACTTCCCGAACTGCTGAAGTGATGCGAGCGCATCCTCTCTCTGCTTATCATTATGGTAGAAAATAGCTGACCGGTACTGCGAGCCGATGTCCGGTCCCTGCCTGTTCTTTGTGGTGGGATCGTGGATTTCCCAGAAATAGTCAACAAGCTCGCGATAAGAAACAATGGATGGATCAAAGGTGACTTCCACGGCCTCAGCATGGCCGGTTTTGCCGCCGCACACGAGCTTGTAATCCGGATCAGCCGCATGTCCGCCCGTATACCCTGAGGTGACGTCAATAACACCCCGTATATTCGCAAAAACGTGTTCCACGCCCCAGAAACAGCCGGCGGCAAAGGTTGCGGTCTCCTGCTTTTTCGTTGCAGCGGATGATCGAGCATTAAAAAGATGCGCGTAGCGGCCATAGCCCTGTTTTTCAAGTTCGTCAGCCGGAATAAATTTGAGCGAGGCCGAGTTGATGCAGTAACGGTTGCCAATCGGCGCAGGACCGTCATCAAACAAATGGCCGAGATGCGAATCACCATTGCTGCTCCTCACTTCCGTCCTTGTCATGCCATGACTTTTGTCTGTTTTCGACAGGATATTGTCCTTCTCAAGGGGCTGGGTAAAGCTCGGCCACCCGGTGCCGGATTCAAACTTGTCCGTGGAACTGAATAACGGCTCTCCCGACACGATATCCACGTATATTCCGGGTTTCTTGTTGTTCCAGTATTCGTTTCGAAACGGCGGTTCAGTGCCGCACTCCTGGGTGACGTGGTATTGCAGCGGAGTCAGTTTCGATTTCAGTTCTGCCTTTTCCATAGTTCCTCCTATCGCGGCAGCGTATCCAAAGAGAAAATAGATTGCCAGAGGCTTTTTCATGATACCCTCCTCTTTTCCCGGTGCACGTAACCGGTTCTGTATTAGTATACGTTTACCCTGCTCATCTTATGACAGAAGGTTTTTCAGAAAGACGGAAAGTAAAAATAGGTGCAACAATGTGTATTCACGCCAGATGCGTTGATTGCCCGGCGATTCCGTCACAAAGTATTTTTTAAAGATTTTCAACTGATTTTTCCTTATGCAAGGAGCCCTGTCCGTGAATATCGTCGTGTGCATCAAACAGGTGCCGGGAACCACCCAGGTGAAAATCAATCCACAGACCGGTACGCTCATTCGGGACGGCGTAGAGGCGGTCGTCAATCCCTTTGACGAATATGCCATTGAAGAGGCGTTACGGATAAAGGAACGGCTGGGCAGCGCCACGATCAAGGTCATTTCCATGGGGCCGCCCCAGGCCGAAGCAATCTTGAAAACAGCGATCGCCATGGGTGCGGACGAGGGGTATCTTGTCTCTGATCAGGCGTTTGCCGGCTCGGACACGTGGGCAACGTCATATACGCTCTCATTGGGGATCAGGGCGCTCGGCCAAACCGACCTGATCATTTGCGGAAAACAGGCCATTGATGGCGATACGGCACAGGTCGGTCCGGGGGTCGCCGAGATGCTCGGCATACCGTTTGTCGCCTGGGTGAGGAAAATAGAGGAAATCAGCGAAAAATCGATCAGGGTCGAGCGGCTCATGGAGCACGGCTATGATGTGGTGGAGATGCCGCTCCCCGCTCTTATCACGGTTGTAAAGGAGATAAACACCCCCCGCATGGCGTCGCTCAAGGGCAAAATGCGCGCAAAAAACGCGTCGATTAAAGTGCTCGACGCCGCGTCGCTCGGCGTGGAAAAGAACAGGACCGGCCTTACGGGAAGCCCGACGCAGGTCCTTCGCTCGTTCGTTCCGGAGCGTAAAAGCGGCGGTGAAAAAATCAGCGGCGATGTTCCTGTCATGGTGGAGCGCATCCTCGCCGCCGTTACCGAACTCAACGTTATCAAATAAGGGTTGCCAGCATGGGGATTTCCGTTGATCTGGAAAAGTGCATTGGGTGCGGATTGTGCGTCAAGGCCTGCGCGGTAAACGCGATTGACATCGTTGATAAAAAAGCGGTCATCGACCTGTCGAAATGCACCCTGTGCGCCGCCTGCATCGAAGCGTGCAAAAAATACGCCGCCATTACGATCACCAAGGACCGGGGCGCCGGGGGCATTGCTGTTTCAGCCTATACGAATGTCGCGGTCTTCATCGAGCAGCACGGGGGGTGCATCGCCGGCGTCTCCTACGAGATGCTCGGTGAAGGCAGGAAACTGGCCGACCGTCTGGGCGAACAGCTGACCGCGATCTGCATCGGCCACAACGTGAAGGAGCAGGCCGCGGAGCTCATTTTTTACGGCGCCGACACGGTGTATTGCATGGACGGCCCTGACTGCGCCGTGTTCCGCGATGACATCTACGCGACAATCGTCGCGGACCTGATACGGGAGATCAAACCGTCGATCGTGCTCGCCGGCGCGACCGCGGTGGGCCGGTCGTTCATTCCCAAGGTCGCGGCCCGGGTATACGGCGGACTCACCGCAGACTGTACCGGTCTCGAGATCGATCCGGAGAAAAAGCTTCTCCTCGGGACCCGACCTGCGTTCGGGGGCAACCTCATGGCAACGATCATCTGCCCGCACCACCGGCCGCAGATCGCCACGGTCAGGCACAAGGTCATGAAACCGGCGAATAAGGATGAAAAGCGGAAAGGGCAGGTCATTGTCCGCTATGTCGCGCCGGGATCGATTCCTGAACGAACCACTGTTGTTGATATCGTCAAAGAGGTGGAATCGACGGTCAATATCGCCGAAGCCGATATCGTCGTTGCGGGCGGCCGCGGCATGCAGAAGCCTGAGAATTTTTCCCTGCTTCGCGAGCTGGCTGAAGTGCTGGGCGGTGCCGTGGGTGCGAGCAGGGCCGCGGTTGACGCCGGATGGGTCCCCTATTCCCACCAGGTGGGACAAACCGGAAAAACCGTGTGTCCCAAATTGTATATTGCGTGCGGGATATCGGGTTCGGTGCAGCACATGGCGGGCATGCAGTCGAGCGACTGCATCATCGCCATAAACAAGGACCCGGACGCCGATATCTTCCATATTGCCAATCTCGGCATTGTCGGCGATCTCCTGCAGATTGTGCCGGAACTGACCAAAGCGTTCAGACAGAAACTCGGCAGATAGCCGGGCGAACGGTACCTGAATCACAAGGAATGGTTATGAAACTTTCACTCGGATTGCCCAAAGGCAGCCTTGAACAGGCGACCCTTTCGCTGTTCAATAAGGCCGGGATCCATATCCGTAAAGGCGAGCGATCCTATTTTCCGGAATGCGACGACCCAGAACTCGATCTGATCATCATGCGTCCCCAGGAAATCCCGCGATACGTGGAGCAGGGAATCCTCGACGCGGGGATCAGCGGCCAGGACTGGGTCAGCGAAAACAACGCCGATGTCCAAGAAGTCACCGAACTCAATTACAGCAAGATTTCACGAGGAAAATGCAAATGGGTGCTGGCCGTTCCTGAGGATTCGGCGTTCAAAAAGGCAAGCGATCTCCGCAACAAGAGGATCGCAACCGAACTGGTGGCGGCCACAAAACGCCATTTCCAGAAAAAAAAGATCCCGGTTGTCGTCGAATTTTCCTGGGGTGCGACCGAGGTCAAGGCGCCGCGGCTGGTCGATGCTATTGTTGAACTGACCGAAACCGGCTCGTCGCTCCGCGCCAACCGGCTGCGCATCATCGACGTGATCATGGAGACCGCCACCGTTTTCGTGGCAAACCGGCGGGCGTGGAAAAACAAAGAGAAGCGCGACAAGCTCGAAAATCTCGCCATGCTGCTGCAGGGGACGCTCGCCGCTGAATATTTCGTCGGATTGAAATGTAATGTTGAGGCGAAAAACCTTGACAAGGTGCTCAAGGTCCTCCCCGCCCTGCATAATCCAACCGTATCGAGCCTTTCCGACACGGGGTGGCACGCGGTCGAAACCATCCTGCACTTTTACGATACCAAGCATATCATTCCCCGGCTCAAGCGCGCCGGGGCGTCGGGAATCGTCGAGTACCCGGTGAGTAAAATCATCGCCTGAAAGCGGCTTTGCCGCGATGAAGGATAGGCAAGAGCCGGTTATAAACCGGCTCTTCCAATGCGCAATGGCTATTCATAATTGAGCGACCAGTTTCGCCATCCACCACCACGTATCGGGTTTGCGGAGGGCCTCTTCGTAATCGAACGATTCATCGACAAGCGTTTCGTTCCTGATGTGATCGCGCGCAAACTGCAGAACAAAGCCCAATCGATCGCGGAAAAACATTTTTTTACCGTACAACGACCATTTAAAATTATCTTTGGTATAATCACCAAGATTTTCGCTATCGCTTCCACCGGCCGGAAAATCAGGGACTGGATAACCAGTTCTAAACCCAGGCCCGAGTCTCTTCTCATAGCTGTTGGGATACGTGCACCCATACCATTCAAGCTCAAACGCCAGCACATCCAACAGGTGGAAAGCAGGCAGGTTAATACCTCCCACAAACAATGTTTTATTTATAAGCGTGTCATATCCCCATGGATTCATGCCGTCGGTCGCCGATCCGGAGATGGGGTTGATTGAATCATTTCTTGGATAGTTTTCAAGGCCCAGTATCAACGCTTCGCCATACAGCTTCAGGTCCTCGCGTCCAAACAAATTATCTGGGACGGCAAGGAGCAAACCGATTAATCTTTTAATATCGACACACCCTTTCCCCATGAGTTTAATGCCGCGAAACGTATAGTAGCCGCTGCCGTAATCAGGGTGATTGAAAGCGTTATTCGATTCATTCTTTGGCGTTGTTACCCGTTCATCTACCGATACCAGGTTTGCGAAGGAAATGCCGGCGCCGATATCGCCGAACCCCAAAAAGTTGCAGCCCGCGATGTAGGACACCGAGCCGTCGAAAAACGGCGGGATCGTCGTTTCAATTGAATAAATAAGGTCCTGATGGAGCATGCCGAAGAGGTCGCTTGACAGCTTAAATCCGGTGAGCCGTGCGAACGCAAGATCAAAGTTGTTGATCAGATAGGCCGGATACGTACCGCTCCGGAACAGATACTCTCCCAGGTTCCGCGCCTGCGGATTGTATTTATAGGGGAAGAGACCCGCGGTAACCGTAAGCCATGGTTGTTCAGCATTTCCAAAAACATAGTCCGCATATGCGTCTGAAATGATAAACGTGCTGTTCTGTCGGTGGATATAAGTAGCCTGGCCCGATCCGCGCTGTTTGGGAACATTGAACCACATCCGGCCTTCGGTGCCGACCGTAATCCGGATGCGCCCGCCATACCGTACGGTCATGGTCAGGTGCATGAAGGTACGGTTTATCCACGTATGATTTAATTCTATATTTTGATTATAGAATTTGACAAATTGACCTGATTCCACCCAGGCTTCACCGCCTATTGCTGCGTTAATATTCTCGCTTTCGGACGTGAGCATGATCTCCCCAAAGGAGATGGAGACAAGCAAACAGACGGCAGCGCCGGCGGATACAAGGATTTTTCCTGTTCGTTTCACGTTCATTCCAATCATGTCGCTGAGGCTTCCTTTCTTTTACGCTTAAGGTATCACCAGTTTCCGGGTAAACGATACGCCGTTTTGTTCTTTGAAGCTGGCACAATATATCCCTGCAGGGAGTTGTCGTGCAATGACCAAGGAGCCCGGTCCCGCAACGGTGCGATCGGCAAGCAGTCGCCCCCGTATATCGGTCAACCTGACCTGCACGGGCTGGTTTCCCTTGACACAGATGACATAGGACCTTCCGTCAAGCCTGGCAATAAACGGCAAAGCAATACGGGACGAGGCAACTGAATGGGTAACGCCAATCTCACCGGTGATTTTATTGAGTACCAGCCTGCCGCCGTTGTAGGTGATTGCTTTATCGATCGCAGTGGTGACCTCTCCTCCCGCACCGTGGTTTTCAGAAACCCATACCACGTTAAATGTTCGGCTTGTCAACATGCCGGTAAATTCACCGGCCGTTGGACCCATGGTCAGATTGGAACTTGCTTCGTCCCATAAAAACGGTATGGTTGCGTACACCCCCTGTTCGTAGGCATATCCGTCACCTTCGTCCTCATACAGGGTGAAACTGCCGTTTGCGCCGGTGTACACCCGCAGTTCAATCGGATCGGCCGCGGTATCGGCATACGTGATCTGCGGCCCCATGGGAAGGATTGACCCGGCACGGACAAATAATGGCAGCTTGTCGATCGGCGCATTTGCGGTAACAACAGCGCCGCCATCCTGCCTTGTCCCTGTCCAGAAATCGTACCACGATGACCCAGCCGGCAAATACACGTTGCGGCTGGTAGCGGTGACCGAATTGGTCACCGGGCAGACAAGAAGCGCCGGACCGAACATAAATTCATTGTTGATGTCACGGACATTGACGTCGCTCCGGAAATCGAATGGCAGCGCACGCATCATCGTATACCCTTGGTCCGTCACTTTCCAGGCGAGCGAATATACGTATGGAAAAAGCCGGTATCGGAGTTTGCCGTATTTGACCATATTCGCTTCAACGGCCATCTGCGGATCAAGCCAGAGTTCAGTATTGCGCGTGCCGTGGATCCTGAACACCGGGTTGAAGGCGCCGAACTGAAACCAGCGCGCGAGAACATTCGGTTCAACCGCCCCGGTAAATCCGCCGATATCGGTGCAATAAAGCGGCAATCCGCTCATGCAGACGTTGAGGCCGGCAGGTATCTGCTTGGTGTAGGTGATGAAATCGGTTTCAACGTCACCGGTCCAGTACGCGGCCCCATACCGCTGTGAGCCCGCACAATAGGAGCGCGTGAGGTTGCAGACCCGTTTATTGTCCTGGTGTGCTCTTCTATATCCCTCGTATAAGGTCTTGCTGTGCAGCACCGGAAACATATTTTCCACCTTGATGGCAGGCCCGGCCGCCGTCGTGGCCGTCACCCACACGGTATGCCATTCCGGTTCGGTCGCATCGGGCCAGAACGCATCAATGTCTTTTGAGACCAGGCTGTCATTGATGAATTTCCAATAATAAAATGCGGCACTGTCATTAAAAGCATCGTATGTTGTCCCGAGGTAGTCTTGAGAATTGAGAAGGTAGCCGCGGGAATTCATGAAGGTATAATTCGCACCGCAGGTCGCGGCAAACGACGGCCATACCGATATGGTGAAGCGACAGTTGAGCGAATCGTGGAGCGTTCGGATCATTCCCGCGGGATCAGGGTAGCGGGCTGCGTCAAAACACTGGCAGCCGTTGAATCCAGGCGGGTAGTACTGCCAGTCCTGTACGATATTATCAAGGGGATACCCTTTGGCTCTGAACGTTCTCGCCGCGGTGAGCAGGTCATTCTGGGTGGGATAATAATTTTTGCACTGCCAGTATCCGTACGCCCACTTCGGCCACATCGGGGCAGGGCCGGTAATGGTGCGGTATGAAGCGATGATCGTATCGAACTCAGGGCCATACATAAAGTAGTAATCAATGGCGTCATTGGTCGCCCAGTTGCACCAGAGCGTAAGCGGCGGCGTCACCTTGACCTGGGAATAGACATTCCACAGCACGCCGAATCCCCTGGTGGAGAGAAACATGGGAGACGCATCGCTCTGGTTGAGCTGCACCAGATCGAGGGTCTGGCCTTTCTGGTTGATTTGGACGTTCTGAAACTGGCCGAAACCGTAGATGCCCTCATTGTCAACGGAGTTTAACGTAATCGTCCCCTCGTACGCGGTGTTCGTGCCGACGGATTTCCGGGCAAGGGACTTTGCGGCTGTCTCCTGCAGGATAAGGGTGCTTCCCGAATAATAGGATATGGCTCCCGATGTCTTTGAAACATCGATTTTGAGGCTGGAGGTCGTTAAGGATACCGCAGACGCTCCGTCCTGGACCGTGAATTGCACGGGATCCCAGGCGGTCTTTACGACAATGTAACTCCCGGGCGCCGGAATAGTCGCCTGCAAGGTATAGACTACCCGTATTATTTTATCCGAACAAACCTGCACTTTCATCTTCCCATTGTCCGGCATGTTGAACAGCACGCCATCGGACTCCTCGGTAAAAGTGATCTGGGCAAAAGAGGAATGGGACCAAAAAACAGCGGCTAAAATCAATAGCAATTTTCTCCACCCAACCATACAACTCCTTTCTTTTTCACGTACTGCTTTTTATTTACTGTTTTTTTTGTTCTAAAGGATAATTAATTAGCACATTTTTTTACAGGGAGCCCCATATTTCACTCGTTCGTGAAATAGTATAAACCCCGTTCCAAAACTATTAGTGTAATAACACGACATGATAGTTCCATTTTCTAGCAACTACACTAAACTATACCACGGTGGTTGTAAAAATAATCACATTTCCATTATTTGTCAAAAAAATCAACTGATGTAATAATTTTTTTGGACGTTAACAAGCTGTCGCTCATCACCAAATACCGGTGAGAGAATCCCGAAAAAACGAGTCCCCCTGATGAATGATTTTTTCTTGAATTTACTTTAATTGATTTACATAACACATTATCATTAAAACAAATTATCGTTTGTAAGACCATGGCTTTATTTCCAGCATCTCTGCTGCGCGCTGTACTGTTTGTCTTTTTTTCTCAGCCATGTCTCCATTCTCGGAGACACCTTGCATATTTTATTATTCTGGAAATCAATATAGACCAGACTTTTCATGTCCATGATCTTTTCAGGCAACGAGACGATACTATTGTCCTTAAGGTAGAGTTCCTTAAGATTGGGCAATGAGGTTATCCTGGACGGCAGGGACGCGAGTTTATTTCCCCACAAATGCAGGTAAGAAAGCTTTTTAAGGTCGCCGATTGATGAGGGAAGGGATTCAAGCCTGTTATGGCGCAGATCAAGTGAATCAAGGTTTTCCAGTTTCCCGATTTCCTCAGGCACGGTAACGATCCTGTTGCTTGCCAGGTTGAGGGTCCGGAGTTTATTCAATTTAAAAAGAGATGAGGGGATCGACTTGATAATGTTGTCGGTCGCCACAAGCCGCTGCAGCTCCGAAAGATTTCCGACCGAATGCGGGATAATGACGATACCGTCCTTGCTCACGTCGCGGTTCGACAGATCCAGTGAAACCACCATATTGCCCGACAGGACCGCCACTTTTTCCATGGGAACGTTTTCTAGACCGCATTCCTTGATGATGCCTTTTACGGTCCAATAATCGTCCGTTGACGAGGCCGACGCAGGCGCAATGCTGTCGTTCCCCTGTCCGAAAACGCCCAGTACCATGAATAAAACGGCCGTTGTTGTTACAAGAGCATTTTTCATAGGGTTCTCCTCCATCGAATGATGTGCGATACCATGGCGGTAATGACGGATTATTCTCTCTTTTGTTAAAATAGTATGTGTCCTGGAAAAGTCAATGATTTCTTGGCCGTTGCGGCCTGAATTCCCGTTTCCTCGCTTATTTTTGCCAGGTCCCGGCCCGCAAAGAGCATTTTTCGGTCCACCGCAACGATCCGGATGTTATATTTAATCATCACACTATCATCCATTCACCGTCACGACAACGGACCTTCACACGTGGATTACCATTTTTTTCAGGCGGGAACAAGGCTCGTTCATGAGTAGCGAATGCACCTCCCGCTCTCCGGTAGAATCGGTGAAAGAGGTTTCTTTCATCACGGTGTGGCGTAAATTCCTTGACTGTTTTTTCCTTTTACGCATCGCGCTTCTGGTGCCGGTCTGGACCATTTTCCTTCTTGGGTTCATTACCGGAAACCACAGCGCCGGTATCGGAGGACAATTCGCCGGGGCCGCGGCCCTCAGCGGCATGTCATGGTTCGCGCTCTTCGGTTTTTCACTCATTGTGGCCTCCATTTATGTCGTGAACCAGATCGTGGACATTGAAAGCGACCGTATCAACAGGAAGCTGTTCCTGCTGCCTCACGGTTTTATTTCGGTCCGCACTGCTTGGATCCTCGCGGTATTCTGTGCGGCAGCAGGACTCGGGATCGCAGTTTTTGTCCTCGGTTCAATGCCAATAACCTTTATTTTCATCATAAGCCTGCTTCTGGGCATGCTCTACAATCTGCCTCCTTTTCAGCTAAAAAACAGTGCCCTTGGCGGCATCTCAGCCAATGCCATCGGTCATGGTCTCCTGACCTTCCTGGCAGGCTGGTTTTCCGCCCATGCGTCTCAGCCGTTCTCCATGCCGGTTCTGTACGCCGGATTGCTGTCCGGCATCGCGCCGACGCTCGCTAATGCGGCAGTGTATCTCGCTACCACCATTCCTGATGCAGTCGGTGACCGTACCACCGGAAAAAAAACCTTCTGCGTTGCCTTTGGCGATAAAAAGACCGCGGTAACTTCCGCTCTTTTCTGCGCCGGCACCCTTGGCTCCTCATTTCTCATGGCCAACCATTTCTGGGTAATGGCGGTTCCTTCTGCCATCAGCCTTTTTATTTTCGTTCTGTTTGCCGCTTCAACGACCAGGAACCGGTCCTTTCAGGCCTTCAAATGGCCGGTGTTTCTTCTCTCCGCCTTTGTTGCGTTGTTTGTGCCTGAATACGCTGCCCTGATTCTCATCACGCTTGTCGGCAGCAAGGCCTACTACAAATGGCGCTTTAATATCGACTACCCGACGCTGAAGATGAAATAGGGACGCATGCTTAAAGCTCTGTCCTGCCTTCTTGACTGTATTTTCCTGGCACGACCAATCGTTCTTATACCGGTCTGGGGTTTTGCCGTATTCGGGTACTGGCAGAGCACCAGCCGCTCTCTGGCGGATCTGACTCAGGCATGGATGCATCCTGATACTGCAGGATTCGTGTGGATCCTTGTTTTTTCCCTTTCTGTCGCGTGCGTGTACGTGCTCAACCAGATCGCCGACATGAACGTTGACCGCCACAATCAAGGATTTCCCCTTCTTGCTTCCGGCGCCGTTTCAAAAAAAGCAGCGGCAATAACCGTATCCGTTACCGCACTGGTTTCATGCATGCTTCCTCTCATTGCCGGACACCGCATGCTTGTGATACTGTCCGTTGCCGCCATCATTACCGGGCTGCTGTACAGTTTCCGCCCGACATATCTGTCCGGGCGGCCATTTTTCGATTTTCTGACCAATGGCCTGGGATTCGGCGTCATCGCCTTCGGGTGCGGCTGGCACATCGGCGGAGGCAACCTTTTTACCGTGGAATTTCTCAGGACGGCGCTGCCCTATTTTCTGCTCATGTGCGCCGGATCCATCAGTTCAACGATTCCTGACCTGCGCGGTGATCACGCCTGCGGCAAACGAACCACTGCTGTTGCGATGGGAGCCCGTCCCGCAACGCTCCTGGCGCTGTTCACCCTTATCAGTGCGCTAGCCCTCGGGATCGTTTTAAAAGACCATATCGTCATTTTCTCTTCCGGGGTTGCCCTCCCGCTCTATCTGCTGTATCTTTTACGGCCATCGAAGGTCCTGGAAGAGGCCGTCTATAAAGCCGGCGGAGGCACGTGCATGCTCGCTGCCGCCCTGCTTTCGCCCATGTTTGTTGCGGTAAGCGCAACGGTGGTCGTACTGACCCGGATCTATTTCCGGTTACGTCATAACGTGTCATATCCGTCTCTCGTTCCGGCCGGACGCGCGTGAAAAGGACTGCGAACGTGCCGTGGCCTATCGCATGCACTCGACCTCTCGTTATTTTATCCGCCATGTACCTCGGTGTATGTGCCGGACCGGATAACGGCCTACGAAAATACGCTGAACCGTGTATCGCCTTTTTGCTGAATGGACATTATGACTCGTCGTTCGCCATTATTGATTCGGCAATGACCGCCGACCCGGCGGATCCACTCGCTCCTCTCCTTAAAATGACCACCTTAGGCGTGCGCGATATTGACTTTGATTCGCTTATTGATACCGCGGCATTCTTCGAAAGCCTGCGCCAGGCAGAAACGCGTACCGATGCCTACGAAAGCAAAAACGGCGTATCGTCCTACACCCTGATGTTGCGCGGACTGTGCAGAGGTTTCCACGCCTCTTATTATCTGCGGCTCGAATCCTATTACACCGCGCTCCATAACGGATTCAAGGCACTCGACCTTCTCGAAGATGCGTGGCGTCTTGACAGCGCCAATGTCGATCCGCTCCTCCTGCTTGGACTGTATGATTACGCCAGGGGCGAGTTGAAAAAAAAGCTCTGGTGGGTCCTGTTCTGGTATCCCGGACTCAAGGAACGTGCCTTTGACCGGTTACGGCTCTGCCAACAAAAGGGGGTACTTACCGGAAAAGCCTCGCTCTTCGTCCTTGTTGACATGTATATCCGTGAAGAGCGCGGCGAAAAGGCCCGCTTGGTGCTCGATCAGCTCGAACGGGAATTTCCAAAAAGCCGCTTCCTGCTCTGGGCAAAGATCAAATACCTTGAGTTGCGCCGGCTTCATTATGAAGCCGCGCTCGCCTGCGACCTCCTGGCGCAGTCGTATGCCTCACACCCGCTCGGGGCCTACAACGCGCTGGTTGTCCGTACCAGGCAGGCCCACATGCTCGCGCGCGCAGGACAGAAAAGGGAGGCCATGGCGCTCTGCCGCTCTTTGCTGAAAAACACGGACAGCAAACGGACAAAAGCGCTGCATAAGGACGTTAACAAACTGCTCAGGAGTCTTGATGGCGATTAACGTAAATCCCGAACGGTGCGATCGCTGCGGCGCCTGCATCGGCGTGTGCCCGACAAACGCGCTCATGCTGCTTGCCGACAATCTCGTCATTGACCATGCCGCGTGCACCGGGTGCAAGACCTGCGTGAACATCTGTCCCGTGGGCGCGTTGCACTCTTCGCCCTCCATGGAAAAATCCGGAGCCACGCCATGACCGGCCGCACCTCGTTCGACATTGCCGTGATCGGCGCCGGACCGTCCGGCTCAATGGCCGCCCTGCATGCGGCGCGCCTGAAACGGTCGGTCGTCCTCATCGAGCGAAACCGCCAACCCGGAACGCCGGTACGATGCGGCGAAGGGATCGGCCTTAAGAGTTTCATTAACCATGCCGGCAACCGTCCGGAATGGACGCTCAACAAGATAACAAGCGCGTGCATGGTTTCACCGTCAGGCATCAGGGTGGCAATCGGCAATATCGATGAAAGCTATATCCTTGACCGGGCAAAAATGGACAGCGACCTCGCGCAGGAGGCGGCCAATGCCGGTGCGACCCTGCTCCTTTCCACGCCAATGACTGAAATCCGCAGGAGCGCCGACGGATCGTACGAATGCGTGACTCCGTATACTGTATTCACCGCCGCCTGTCTTATCATTGCCGATGGCGTGGAATCGCGGGCCGCCCGGTTCCTTGGTTGGGACACGTCGCTTGCGCTCAAGGACATCGAGTCCTGCGCCTTCTGCCGGGTGACTTCTCCGCTCATTGACCAGTCGGCGTGCGCGTTTTATACCGGAACGCCGGTCGCGCCGGGCGGATATGCATGGATTTTTCCCCGCGGGAAAGGTGAAGCAAACGTGGGGCTGGGCATTATCGGTACCAAAAGTTCAGCCGGCGCTGCACAGAAATACCTCAACCGCTTCATTGACAAGGAACTTCCCGGTTCGCGTTCGTACAATTTTCATTGCGGCGGGGTTCCTGTTGCGCGTTATGTTCGGCCCCTTGTACGCGACCGCGCCATGCTTGTCGGTG
>JAFGOU010000299.1 GCA_016926315.1 Chitinispirillaceae bacterium | reverse complement strand
GCCCTGCTCATCGGCATAAGCTTTGCCCTCGGCCTGCATTTCCGGAAAAACATTCCGATTACCGGAATCAACCATCTTGAAGGCCATATCTGTTCCATTTTCCTGTCGCATCCGGAAATCGAACCGCCCTTCCTTGCGCTAGTGGTATCCGGCGGGCATACGGCGATCTACCGCGTCAACAACGTAGGCAATTATGAATGCCTCGGCCAGACCGTGGATGACGCGGCAGGAGAGGCGTTCGATAAAGTCGGAAAGTTGATCGGGTTTTCGTACCCCGCCGGCGCCGCGATTGAAAACGAGGCGCAAAAAGCCGGTCCCGATTCGTCGCTCTCATTTCCAACCGCCCGTTTTACCGAGGGGTGTCTTGATTTCAGTTTTTCAGGCCTTAAAACCGCTGTTAAATATTTCGTCGCGGAAAAAGGGGTCGCCTACGTGGAATCACACCGTGGGCAAATCTGTCGGGCATTTCAGGAAGCGGTCGTAACGTCGCTCGTTTCGAATGCAGCAGCGGCATCGCGCGCCACCGGCCTCAGGAAGATCGCGCTGGTCGGGGGTGTTGCATGCAATAGCCGGCTGCGTGAAGCATTGCAGGACCGGCTCGGCGGGCAGGTATTTTTCCCTCCTCCCACCCTCTGCGCCGACAATGGCGCAATGATTGCCTGCGCGGGATCACTGCGGTTCAAAATGGGCGCCGCACGGTTCCCCCGGATGCAACCCGGCGGGGGGTTGTAGTGCTCAATCTCAGGCAGGAGGATCAGTGATGCTTTTCTATATTCTTCTTGGTTTTTCGGTACTCGTTGCGGCGTTTTTGCTGATGCTGGCGGTGCAGTTACTGTCGCTTGAAAAATCCATCCGCGGTCTTACGGAACGTACTGAGTTTTTTGTCAGGAAAATCTACGAAAAGGAATAACGCGGGAACGTGTGGAGACCCGAACCCGGTCTCATCACGCTCCCGCGCCCCCTGTTATTCAACCACGGTAATTTGCTGTGTTTTTTCCGTGGTGACGACACCATCGCGATCGACGCTTTTTAGCATTCCGACATAGCCGCCTGCGGGAAAACCGTGCTGCCAGACCCTGGTTTCAGCGTTGCCGCCAGACGAAACCGGTTTCCAGGAGTTGGAACCGACAAGACGTCCCCGTGAATCGAATACCGTCAAAATCACGTCGCTTACCCGCTGTGGCGTGTAGGTCACCGAAAGGTTCCTTCCGGTGCTGTTTACAGAAAAGTGAGGCCTCATCCCGTTCAGGCCGGTCGACCTGTCCGCAATCCCCACCGGTCCGGTGCCGATTGTAAAGGTCATCTCCGCGCCAACGCGGCTCACGTTTCCGATGGTGAGGCCCGAAGCAGTACCGTTCCAACAGTTGCTGTTGGGTGCTGTCGTGGCGCTGAATTCTATTTTATCGCCCTGATGGTAAAGATCGCCATCCGCGCCGGAGTTGGTATTTTTCTCCAGGTGGAACTGGCCGTCTGCCTGTTCGACCGACGCCAGATAGTGCTGGGTGGGGGTCATCTGCTCGTTATTGTTCGATCCGGTTTCGTCGATATGCCATATCAGGAGTCCGGAATCCGGCGGGCGGGTCAGGCGGCCGCCTCTGCGACGGCTCTCGATATAAAAAAACTCGCGGGTGTTGTTTACATTGCGGTAGACGAAGCACGAATAGGAGTTAGGCACGTGCCGATAGAGCGTGCCGGCGGGTGCGTTCGTAATGTCTACCGGGGTTTCCCAACCACACCGTGCCCTGAAATACGCATTCGGGATCACCCCGCCCGACGACATGACGCAATAGGCGCCCGCGCCCTTTGATTCTCCGCCGTAATCATAAAGATCTGGCCAGCGGCAGACCATGTGGCCGTTTTCATGAATGATGGTACCGGTGGAAACGCCGGTACCAAGACCGGTCATCTGATACCTGCTGACCCTCACCCCCTCGGCCGTAGTCACTGCTGACATGGATCCAGAATGGGGCCAGAGTCCTTTGGCCCAGGCCTGCGCGGTGCGTCCGGCATGGAGAATGTTCACGGCAAGCACGGTGTTGCTGGACGCAGTGATCTGGGTGAAATCCACCTGCGGATCGACCCCCCGGACCGCTTCCTGGGCAAGAATACGGGCTCTTGATGCGTTGGGATCGTCATACCAGGTGAACAAGCTGTCGGCGCGGTAGTATCCAGCGATGAAATTCGTATAGGTCAACTTTTGGCTCGACACTTCATAGAAATAGTCCCGCACCGAGGACATGGTGCCGCGGTAGTTCGGAAAATTCAACGCACTATCGACCCGCTCCTTCGGCACGGTGGCGGCATTGTCGACGAAATCGATCAGGATCGTGAGCCCCACGATATTGCCGACCACCGGCGACGTGCTTGAACTGTAGTACAGGGGGTCAGGAGCCGTCTCAATCTCGGTTTTTCTCGCCAGGGCCATTGCCCGCCGTTTTGCCGGTAGCTGATTTGGCAGGGAGATGGAGAAAGTTCAACCGGCGGAAGAAAACCTGGTAAGTACGTATTCCTCACAAAATATCTCGATTTCTGGACCCTCGATGTTCCTTCTGGCATAGGTAATGCCGTTTTTTGAAAAAACCGGGACAACAAGCGGGATTTTTGCCGCCTTTGGCACCAGGCCACGGTTAAGAGCGTCTTCGGCGACAATCAGTGTCGCGATATCGCCCACTTTTTTCCGGTCCAGCTCTTCAGCCCGCTGCACAATGGCCGGGCATATGTTGACATTGGTAAAAATGGCAAGGAGAGAGGTGAATTCAGCGAGTCCCTCCCTGAATAACGCTATCCGTCCACTCCTCGTACCGGTTACGTGTCCGCTTTCACCATAGAGCGGCAGGGAAATAATGATCTGAATACCGTGTCGCCCCGGCCCGAGTTCGTTATAGGTATAGGCGGAAATCCGGCCGCCGTGGCTCTCCACCACCGCCCTGCTTATCGACATGCCAAGCCCCGTTCCCCGTCCCGCTTTTTTGGTGGTATAAAACGCCTTGAAAATGGACGGAAGCTGTTCCGCAGGACACCCGGCCCCGTCATCGCTGATCGAAACGAGAATGACCGACCCGGCAGGGATGCATCTGATATCGACGATTGACGCGTCCGCCTCAAAGGCGTTCTTGATGACATTAACGAAAACATGCTCCAGTTTATCCCACTCACCGCGGATGGTCAGCGACTCATCGCCGCCGGAAATGCGGATCCGCCCGCTGCAGCCGGGGAAATGCCGCCCCACGCATTGACGGATCAGGGGCACAAGGGTCAGCATCTCTTTCTCCCTGACGATCCGGGCGCGTGAAAGTTCCAGGATGTCCATGCTGAAATGCTGCAGCTCGGCCACGGTATTTTTTATCGCCTCGATCTCCTGTTTTCCATCGGAACTCAGGCTTTCGGTAAGTTCCAGCAGTTCAGCCGCGCCGAAAATCCGTGTCAGGTAATTTTTGATCTCATGATTGATGATTGCGGCCGATTCGCCTATCTGGCGGAGCGCGCTCGCCTCCTGCATCTCTTCGAGAGCAGTACGCAGGTGATCGTAGGCCCTGCGGCGGTCATTCATGAGCATGAGCAGACGTTCGGTAAAGATCAGAAACGTCATCAGGCCGAACGCCAGAACGCCCAGGATGAAAAAACTGCTGGCAACAGCGGTAACGCTCCCGTACATCGATTTGACGATAAGGTCGATGGTACCGAATGCGCAGAGCAGCGCGAACCCGATCAAGTGGTAAAACAGTATCCGCCGCTCGTTGCCTTCGGTACCCTTGAGCCTGTTGGCAATCATAATGGAGATGAAACAGCCGGTAACGGCAAAACAGGGCAGGAAGAGGTAATTATAGAGGGGGCCTCGAACGGTGCTTCCGTCCTCAACCCGGAGGGAAGCGTCGGAAAAAAGCACCAGCGAAAAAAAAACGACAAAGACATTGATGACAAGGTGAAGGTAGGTCGTTTTCGACTTGAGAAATTTTTTCAAATACCAGAGGATAAGCGGTAACAAGAGCACGGTCAATATGTGCTGGATCCTGATCCACGGGAGGGCACTCTCGGCCCGGCCGCTTTCGGGAAGCACCCAGATATCGATTGCCGGAACAAGCCCGAACAGTACCAGCGCCCCGCCCAGGAAAAGAAACGAACGGTCAAATTTTACAAAGCTTTCCAGGAGAATAAAGAAAAACCCTGCGATAATCAGCAGGAAGGATAATAATTGCAGCGACAACTCTAGCATAAGGTATAATCCAGGAAACAGAAACGCCTTCCCGGAGCGGTCATGTTCCTATATTTTAAATCAATGGGAAGGCGAACACAACAGTAATTATCCGTTCATCATCCCGGGCGATGAATTCGTTACAAACGGCGGACGGAAGCGATTTCCAATATATATATTTCAGGCAGCGTTTATTCCGTTTAACCCCTGCTTTTTCATTGTGCGAGTCTGATGTTGATGATCAATTTTCAGCAAAAAGCCTCCGCCGCGCTTTATGGAAGTATCATCGGTGATGCCCTCGGCGTTCCGGTCGAGTCTCTTTCACGAAAAGAGCTCTCCCTGCGGGCCGTAAAAAGCATGCTCGGGTATGGCCGCTATAATCTTCCGGCAGGCACCTGGTCCGACGACACCTCGATGATTCTCTGCACCATGGAAATCCTCTGCAACGGCTACGATGGCAACGCGCTCGGCGGCCTGTTCCGGAAATGGCTCTACGAAGGCGAATGGACCCCTTACGGATACGCCTTTGACGTCGGT
The DNA here is from genome assembly GCA_016926315.1 of Chitinispirillaceae bacterium. The sequence continues at coordinate 18,857 of JAFGOU010000299.1, read as the reverse complement.
CTCACCACCTATATGGCGCTGGACGCCATTTCCCACGAAACAAATGCCCAGTCATCCGGGAGAACCTCCGAGGACGATAACGGCAATGGATCGCTCATGCGCATGCTCCCGGCCGCTCTCTGGTTTCAACGGCAGGACACCGAATCATTCATGGCGAGGATACATGAAATCTCCGCGATCACCCATGCCCATCCGCGGGCGCTTGTCGGATGCGGCATTTACGCCATGCTGGTGCGGGAACTTCTCACCGCGCAGGATAAAACCGCCGCCTTTAAAACCGCCATAGACAAAGCGCTCGCTTTTTATTCCCGTTATGACGGGTTTAAAAATGAACTGAACCATTTTTCGCGCATACTCTCCTGCAAACTTCCGTTGCTTGAAGAGACCGACATCAATTCGTCGGGCTATGTGGTCGATACGCTGGAAGCAAGCATCTGGTGCCTTCTCCGGTATGATGACATGAAATCGGTCATTATTGCTGCGGTCAACCTCGGCATCGATACCGACACCACCGGTTCAATTGCAGGAGGTCTTGCCGGGCTCACGTACGGCATGAACGGCGTTCCCGAAGAATGGCTTCATACCCTCGCGCGGAAAAGGGACATCGATGCGCTTATAAGGCGGTTTGTCGCCTTGCTTGCGACCACGATCGCGGAACAGAAAACGCAGCTCGAAACGTAGAGGAACTCCGATCGTTATGAAAGCATTGCACGTCCGCGACTACGACCTGCTGGTTATCGGCGAAAGCTTCATTGAATTCAGATGCGACGGTGATGTCAGCCTCTGCAATTCCTATGAAAAAGACATCGGCGGAGCGGATATCGTTGTTGCGGCAACGGCCGCGCGACTCGGTTCCGGCGTTTCACTCATCTCGGCCATCGCCCGTGACCCGTTCCATGCCATGATCAGGGAACGGCTGCTCGCCCAGGGTATCAACATCGACCACGTCATCACGGCCCAGGGATACAACGGCATCTATTTCACCAGTTCCCGGTACCCGGAACAACGTGAATATCTCGTCCACCGGCCCGGCAGCGCGGCGCACGATATGACACCGGCGATCATTTATGACGATCTTATCGATAATGGTAAAATCGTCTACGCCTCGAGCGAACTGCAGTCAATTTCACGTCCGGCGCGTCACACCGTTTTCAAGGCGTTTACTCTTGCCCACAGCAACAAGACCATGGTCGCGTATGACCCCAACCTCCGGCTGCAGCGCTGGTCGCTCGACGACGCCAAGGAGGCGCTCTGGAGCGTGCTGCCGCTTGTCGACGTCATTTTCCCTTCCGCGCCCGATGAAACCAAAGCGCTGTTCGGGTATGAACGCCCCACCGACGTCATCGGATTTCTCTGGGACCGCGGCGTTTCAATCGTCGCGGTGAAAACCGGCGCCAACGGATGTACGGTAGGCTATGACGGCAGGATCGAGGAGTTCCCGCCGTCACAGACAACGGAACCGGTCAAATCGGTGACGTTGATCGGCAGCGCCTTCATAGGCGGGTTTCTCCACTCGATAGCCCGCGGCCATGACCCCTTCACCGCAGCCCGTTTCGCCAATTCCGTCGCGCTTTTCAAAGGAATAAAAGGCGGCGGGATCTGTTCGCTTCCAACCGGGAACGACCTGAAGCCATGATGGCGCAGCGCTGGTGTATCGTGCTTTCACCCGATGGCGCGGCGCGTACCGTAAGCACCCACATCGCCAAAACAGGCGTCAGCGAAGCCGGCGATCGTTGCAAGGTTTTCGATACCTTCACCTACCGTCAGACCTTTACGCGTCTGCTCACCCAGACCGACGATACCCTGATCGTTGACCTTTTAAACCAGTCGTTGATCGTCTCCTGCCTCGATTTCAAGGCGACACACCTGCTGGTCACCGCGCTTGCGCCGGTAACACTCTTCGCCCTCAACCTTCTCCGCTCATACGGCGTTGTCACGGTGCACTGGTTTTTCGAGGACTTCCGGCGTGCCCCCTACTGGACCGACGTGGCCGAAGGATACGACCATTTCTGCGCCATCCAGCGCGGTCCCGTGGAGGCTTACTGCAGGGGAAAAAATATCCGTTATCACTTTCTACCCACGGCATGCAGCGTTCCCGAACCGTTTGCCATTGGAAACGAACGCCCGTATGATATCGTTTTCATCGGCATTCCGAGTGCCTATCGAATCGATTGCCTTGAAAAATTGGCTTCCGAAGGACGTTCGCTCGCCATCGGAGGCGGAGGCTGGAAATCCTACCGGGGTCCGCTGGAAAAATATATTGTCGGCCGTGAATGGATCGATTCCCAGGCCTCATGGCGCCTCCTCAACCAGTCGAAAATCGCCATCAACCTGTCGGTTGACGAGCCGCGTGAACGCGAATATACCCATATCAGTCCGCGCGTGTACGAAGCGATCGCCGCGGGTTGTCTGTTGGTCACCGAAAAAACCCCGCTTCTCGCCGATTCTTTTCCCGGTTGTCCCTGCACAACCTTCACGACCATTGACGAGGCGTGCGGACAGATCGCAACGATGCTGCGTCACTACGGGTCCTCTTCCGGCGAGAGGGAAAATAACCGCCGCATGGTCCTGTCCGGCCATACGTACCGTAAACGTTTTGAACAACTGATGAACATTGCGGCGCGGCAGGTTCCGTCCGGTTCACCGACGCCGCGGGACCGGAGGATTCACTCCTCTTCGTAAAATTCGAAGGGAAACTTGATGTCTAGTTCTCCTACATTTTCCGGCACCGCCTGAAATTTCCAGGTGCGTATCCGTTCCGTCACCGATTTTTCGAAGGTCTGGTCTCCGATGTTCGACTTGATGATCGTAGCGTCCCCGACCATCCCGTCGGGCTTTATCTTGATCATGACAAGCATGTTTCCCGAAAGTTTGACGCCGCTGCGCAATCGTTTATTGTAAAGGTATTTCAATTCGTTTGAATAGCCGTCGATGGCCGCTTTCAGGACGCTCGGCCTCCGGAAGGGGTTCTGCGTGACAGTCTGCCACCGTTCGAGCGCCTTCATCTCCGCCTTGCCGATGGCGCCTTTTTCGACGAGGGCGGAACGTATGCTGTCAAGCTTCTTCTGCTGGGCCACCGCGCTCTTTTCGCCGGTCAGATCGAGTTCGCCGATGTTAAGTATGGCGTTGAGCAGGCTGTCGCGTATCTGCTGCTGCGGAGCGCTCTCCCTGGTCTCCTTGATAAGTTCGCTGCGCAGCGAACTCTGGGAAACCAGCTGGGCGTACTGCTGAACGTTATCGAAAAATTTACGGTCTTGATATGCGTCAAGCTGCCGCTTGGCCTCGTCGGCGATGTTTTTCTGCTGTTCGTAAAAAGAGCCGATCATGAGAAGGCGGCGGTTTGATTTTTTCGCCCACGTTTTTTCCTTATCGATGCGTATGATCTCCCGGTATTCCTCAACCGCGTCTTCGGTTTCCCCCAGTTCCTCATGACACCTGCCTTTAAAATACCGTGCTTCTGCAGCATTGGCTCCGGCGCCGCCGCGGCCGATGAACAAGGAGTAGTTTTTAATGGCGTTCCTGAAATCCATCACCAGATAGAACTGCCGTGCCTTTTCCAGTTCGGTCATTTTCCTGTTTTCCAGGGACTCCCTGCTGCGCTCCATGGACTGGATAAAATCAAGCAGTTTCCATGAAAGCACACCTGCCTCCGTATTGGGATACAGATTGATTACCTGTTCATAGACCATCTTCGATTCCTTGTAATTGCCGAGCATTGAAATACAGAACGCTTTATGCACCATGACCGCGGCCTTTATGGTGGGGGCAACGCCTGCAGTCCCGAGCACGTCCTCGTATATTTTCAACGCCTCGTGATATTTCCGGTTACGCTCCCAGAAATACCCGATCTCCAGCACATTGAATATCTTGTCATCTTCCTTGGGATTAATGATTTTTTTTCCGAGAAGCAGGCGGACGCCGTTTACCGCATACCGTATCGGCGTCAGATAGGCGCGGTAATTCCAGCCGCCTTTTCCCCGCGGTTCATTTTCACCGGATGTCAATGCCTGTATGCGCGCTTCAAGCTCGAAATTGGAGATATTATCCTCCCCATCCACCATACGGCGCTTGATCAGTTCGTATTTGGCCACGATACCGAAGGTACTCGACGCCTCTTCCTGCGAAGAAATGGTGCCCAGCAGATACCGGATTTCGTCGAAACGGATATCGATAAGGCCGTAATTATACAGGACCGTGGCCCCCAGGAAAAGAAGAACGAGAATAGCCCTGAAAAAAGTGTTCATACCTGTCTGTCGGCGGAATAACTTTTTGGCGTCGGCGCGGGAGGCGGAGTCGACGGCGCAGGACCCATTGACTGGGTATTACGCACCGGACCGGTGCGCCTGTCAATCGCATAGCACGAGCCCTCCATGCTTTTCACGTATTTCTTGACTTCGGCCGCAATCTGTATCATTTCGGCGACGGAACCGAATTCACGGGTTTTGTTGGTGACGACCGCAACCGAAATGCTCATGAGCGGAAAACGCTGCCGCTCACCCCTCCGGTTGATCGACTCGATGAAGCCGTTGCGCGCGTCAACGCTGTTGTAGAACTGGTTGATGCCACGGTCAAAGGTGGTCAGAAACGACTTCGCGAAGAGTTCCCAGTTTTCATAATCGGTGATCGCCACGAAATCGTCCCCGCCTTCGTGTCCGATGAAAACGTTGCGCATATTGGTCCGCTTCGGAACCGAAAGAAGGCAGTCCCTCGTGTATAATATCGCCTCATCGCCTTTCGTAAATCCATATTTGTCGTTATATGCCTTGAAATTATCGAGATCGCAGTATAATACGCAGATGATACTACCCTTCGAAAGGCACTCATTGATGTAATTCGCGATGGTGATGTTGCCGGGAAGCCCGGACAGCGGATTGGCGCCCTTCGCCTCGTCGCGCATACGCTGCAACGCAACGCTCATTTCATTAAACGATGACGCAAGCTGGCCGATCTCGTCGTCGCGTACGATCGGAATGCGGATCTCCAGTTTTCCCTGTGCGATCTGGTTGGTCGCCTCGTTGAGCTGTCGCATTGGGAACAAGATCATTTTGGAAAACAGCATGGCGAATGCCAGATGCAGAAACATAACCAGCACCCCGACAACGATGCACTGGCGGTACAGATACCCCATTTGCCGGTCGATGTCTTTCATCTGAAGTGTTATGGCAGCCACGCCTATTTTGTCGACGGAATAGGTAAAGGGAAGGTACAACGAGATGCTTTTCTCCTGCCTGTTTACCTGGTGATAAAAGAGCTTATCCTCAAATCCCTGTTTGGTGATCGCCATGTTGATCATTTTTAGTTCGTCAATCGATGCCTTTTTCTGATCGCTGATTTTATTGTCGATGATGCTGACGAAAACCCTGCCGTTTTCGCTGTAAAGCGTCAGGTCTGCAATGTGAAGAGCGCTTGCTTCCTGAAGAATACGGTTGATGTTGGCCGGTGTAAGATCACTGCTTCCCGCGACAACGTGGTCGATCCGGTATTTGAGACTGGATCCTTTATGCTGGCTGGTCAGAACGGCATTTTCGGCAATGAGATCAAGCTGGTTTTCGAACACCATGAGCACGAAAATCGAAATGTTCAGAATCGTGAGGAAAAAATAAATCAGGGCGGTTTTAAAGATTATGGAATGCGTGTTGAACATTTTCATAGGGTATCCTGAATCAAATCCGCGGGATCCGTTACGATTTGTTTATGGCGACCTATGCGTTAAATGGTATCGTCTGAACCTTTTTTTTTCAAGGGCCAAAATAGGATGTGCGACCCGTTTCAATGCGCGTCAAGCTGATATTCGTTAAGCTTGTTCCTGAGCGTCCTGATCGAAATGGCCAGCATTTCGGCGGCTTTGGTCCTGTTCTGGCTGCAGTAGTCGAGAGTTTTAAGTATCAGCTTTTTCTCAGCCTCGGCGACCGTCATCCCCGCCTCAAGCGTGTCCTGGCCGGGCCGCGGAAAATCGAGCGGCGAGCGAAACTGGAACATGGCGGGCTGGATTTTACCGGTGCGTGTCAGCACCACGGCGCGTTCCATGGCATTCTGCAGTTCGCGTATATTGCCGGGCCACGGGTATTTCTGAAGAACCGCCATGCACTCGTCACCAGGGCATTCGACGCTGAAACCGTTTTCTTCGTTGCAGTTGCGTAGAAAATGCTCGGCCAGGGCGGGAATATCCTCCCTTCTTTCGCGCAGCGGAGGCAGGTGGATCCTGAGCACGTTCAGACGATAGTAGAGGTCTTCGCGAAACGCCCCCTTTGCCACCTCTTCTTCAAGTTTACGGTTGGTGGTTACGACAATGCGCACATCCACTTCAATCGGTTCGTCGCCGCCGACTTTGTGAATTTCATGCTCCTGAAGGACCCGGAGCAACTTTGCCTGGGCTGGAAGCGGCATCTCTCCTATCTCGTCGAGGAGGAGTGTACCGCCTGATGCCGCCTCGAACTTTCCCCGCTTTTGCATGATCGCTCCTGTAAAGGCCCCCTTTTCGTGCCCGAACAACTCCGATTCAACCAGTCCTTCGGGCAAAGCGGCGCAGTTAACCTTGACAAAAGGCCCATTATTCCTGCGGCTGCTGAAATGAATCGACCGCGCCACCAGTTCCTTGCCGGTACCCGACTCCCCGGTCACCAACACGGTCGCACGGCTGTCGGCGATTTTTTCAACGAGGGCGCGCACTTCTTCCATGACCGGGGTTTTTCCGATATACGACCACTTTCTGGACAGCGCCGATTTCAACTGCCGGTTTTCATTAAGCAGCGTCTGGTACTGAAGCGCCCTGATGACGGTCAGTTCCAGCTCCCGCATGAGGCTGCCCGATTTCTGTATGAAATCGTAGGCGCCTTTTTTCATCGCCTCCACCGCGGTCTCCACCGCGCCAAAAGCGGTAATGATGAGAAACGGCATATCGGGATCGTTCTGTTTGATCTTCTCGAGGAGTTCGATTCCCGTCATGCCCGGCATTTTCATGTCGGAGATCATGAGATCGAACCGGTCTTTTGCCACGGCCTCGAGGGCGTGCGAACCGTCGGGGGCCTGTGTGACCTCAAATCCCAGGCGCACCAGGGTGTCGGCTATGGAATCCCGGAACAGCTCATTGTCATCAACAACCAGTATTTTCTTTTTTCCCATGGTTTGCCCGGTTATTCCTTTAATTTCGGCAGAAAAACCCTGAACCGCGACCCATTTCCCGGCGTGCTGTCAACGTCGATATATCCGGAATGGGACTCGATAAATTTCTTAACAATTGCAAGACCCAGCCCGGTGCCAAGCTCCCTGGTGGTAAAAAACGGATCAAATACCTTCGTCAGATTCTCCGGTTCAATCCCGATGCCGGTGTCGCTGATCGAAAAACCGACATAGTCCGCTCCCGTTGCCGTCGGATGCTCCACCCGTACGGTCAGTTCGCCACCGTCAGGCATCGCCTGCATGGCGTTGAGACAGAGATTGATGATGACCTGCTCGATTTTTTCGGGATCGGCAAGCACGAATGATAACCCGCACCGGTCCCACTCCCTTCGGACCGTTATGGCGTACCCGAGCCGTTCGATTTCGATCTCGATAAAATCCACCACCTCCGACAGTATGTTTTCCAGCTGCACCTTCCGGATTTCCGGTTTCGCCGGACGGGTGTACACGAGCAGGTTCGAGACAATCTTGTTGAGTCGCGAAAGGCCCTCGATGATCTTCTTGAGCGTCTGGCTCCGCGTATCGCCCGGGTGCAGGTCGCGTTCAAGCAGTTCGGCCCACATGCCCATCGCGCCCAGCGGATTGCGGATTTCATGCGCAACGGTCGCCGACATCTCTCCAAGCGCCGCCATGGTCCGGGCCTGCTGCATTTCCCCTTCAAGCGCCTTGATCCTTGAAACATCGGCAAAAATCTCGACCGCACCGAGACGTGTCCCGCCGCGGTCTTCAAGCAGTGCGGTCTGAAAGGATACGGGCACCGGATGGCCGTCCTTGTGCCACAATACTTTTTCATCGCGCTTGAGCGGTTTCCCGGTCTTTAAAATCTGCAGGAGCGCCGGTTCGTTTTCCGACTGCTTTTTAAAGAGATCCCGATAGGATTTGAAGTAGACCTCATCCGGTGCATATCCCGTTATTTCCGCGGCGGCCCGGTTAAAGTGCGTGATGATTCCCGACGTCGTAATGCCGATCACGCCATTGTCCATGCTTTCCAGGATACTGTTGAGGTAGGTCCGCATCTCTTCCTGCACGAGCAGGCTCTTCTTGAGTTCCTCGTTTTTGGCGGCCAACTCGATGTTTACCCTCTTGAAGTCCTCCTGCATTGCGCCATACGCCCGGCTCAACCGTTCCGCCCGAAGTTGAAAATCGCCGAACGCCTTCTGCAGTGATTCGAACAGTTCGACGGGTAAGGTCGCTTTCTCGAGGGTGTCCGCGGTTGCCATGCGCTTATGAGGTCGCTTTCCTGAGTATACCCTCGATATAGTGTTTGAGCTGCTCTTCGGCATCGAGAAAATCCCTGATGTTATTTTCAGTCTCCCGCAGAACACCGTCGAATTCCTGTGCGACAGCGGTCCCTGAAAACTGTTCCTTGCGCTCCTGCCAGAACCGCACATGCCCGGCCGTTCTGGTCCTTTCCTCTTCAATACAGGTCAACAGCCGCCGTTTTTCCGTCAGGCCGGTGGTAACGCTCCCGAAATCCCCCCGTGACAGTACCAACCGGCCCATGATGTTTCTGACGGTATCCGTCAGAGCCCGATAGTACCGGAGCTGCTGATCATACGAATCTTTCAGCTCTCGGATTATTAGTGTATCATTCTCATTCATGCCGTGCAACCGTTACCTTTATCCGCGAAAACCCGCTCAGCGAAGCGTTGCCTGGTATTCGTGCTCCCATATCGCATCATCAAGCTTCCACTGTGCCTGCTTTGCCCAGTAATCCTCGGGAAAACGGCTGATAAGGTCCTTGTACTGGTCAATTGCTTCCTTGTACTTCTTCCTGTTCTTATGGATCGTGCCGATTTGAAAAAGACCCCACGGGGTCTCCTGAAAGGCGGGATATTTGCGCACCACCCGTGTGTAATAATCAAGCGCCCGTCCATATTCCCGCGCTTTATACTGCTCGTCGGCGATCCGGTAATAGGCATCGGGGACACGAATATCTGTTTTACACCGTTCGCCGCGGGTTATTGCTGAATCGAAGGAAGCAATCGCACGCGTCCGGTTGCCGACGGCAAGATACCTGCCGCCGTTTTTGTAATGCGCGCTTACCAGGTCCGGGCAGTTCGACGCAGAGGTTATGGCCTGGGAATAGGCGTCGATCGCTTTCTTGGGCTGCTCAAGCTCCGTATAAATATCGCCGAGTTTTTCCCAGGTCTTCCCGCGCCAGGAATGCACCTTGTATTTCTGAAGGAACTGCCGGTACGCGACTTCGGCCGAGGTCACGTCTTTCCGTTCCGAATAGGTAAGCGCCTTGAGAAAGAGAGCCTGGGCCGCCAGTTCATGTTTGCCATACCGTTCGAGGATCTGCTGGAACTGGTTTTCGGCCTCCCTGAAAAGACGAAGTTTGCAGTAGCAGACGCCGCTGTTATAAAGACACTGCACCGCGACCGGCCCGGTCGGATAGGCCGCGATGGTTTTTTTGAATTCCCTGATTGCATTGTCGTAATTGCGCGCCTGAAACTCTTTAATGCCGGCAAGCAATTTCTGGCCGGCATCGGAAAGCGTATCGACCGATACCATCGACAGGAGCGAATCGATCCGTATTTCCAGAACAACCGGCTCTTCTTCCGCCTTTACGATGGTGTCCCTGGCCTTTTCAGCAGCGGGTACTGAAGACTTTTTACGGGCAGCAGGGACCGTTTTCAACCGCTGATAGGCCGCAAGAAGCACCCGAGCCTCTTTTTTACCCGGTTCCGAGTTGCTGTATCGGACATAGCGCTCCAACTCATCGACCGCCTTGGCGTACCGTTTCTCCTCTCCATACAGCTTCCCAAGATAAAAAGCGCCCGCATACGCCGGTTCCCGATAGTCGCCTGCCCTGGCAAAGTTGATTTTAGCCTTCGCGAATTCGCCACGGTGATACCGCGCGATTCCGGCAAAGTAATACGCACCTTTAAACGCCGGATCAATGGAAAGCACCTCGCGCAGCAGAAGAAGCGAGGTATCGTACTGCCCTCGCTCACCGCTTTCAACCGCTCGTTTGAAAACAGCAGCCGCTTTAGGATTCACAGGACCCGCGCTCATGGGCACGTCAGCGGGTATGACCGTTGCCGGACCGGTACTTCCCTTGCCTGCGGAATCCATTCCCGTAACGCCTACCCTTTCGACCAGCCGGTCGAGCACGGTCTGAATGCTGTCACGCTCAGCCGGATCACATACCTGCTGGTAACGTTGATATTCCACTATCGCCTTCTGCAGCTGTCCGTCGCCGACATAGGCATCCGCCAGCATCCTGAGCGCTTTGCCCCATCCCGGATTGTAATTGAGCGCCTGTTTGAGATTGGTAATGGCGTATTTCGGCTGTTCCTGAGCGACGCGGATCTCCGCAATATGCATGTATACGTTGTAGTTGTCCGGGTACTCGGCAAGGACCTTCCGGAATTCTTCCACGGCCTTATCGTACTGTTTATCAGCCTTATACTTCATACCAAGGCGATAATGGAGATAATCACCGGTTTCACGCGCCTGCCCAAGCGTCAGCGGCAGACACAGCATACCGGAAAGCAATACAATCATCCGAACGGTTGTTCTCATAGTCACTATCCGCTTTCGTTAGGTTCTTTGTCTGACGCATATACGCTTGTTGCGTAGATTTGTCAGACGGGAAATATGAGTAACGAGTTGTTTTCCATAGTTACCATTGGTTTTATTCCGGAGAATCCGGGTTAGTAATGGTGCCCCTCATGCGGCGTTTTCCCGCATCAGGGTGACGGTCGTTCCTTTTTCCACCGGTGTCAGCCGTACCCGTTCCAGTTTTTCCCTGATGAGCTGCTCACCAACACCGAATTTAACAATCGTATTGGGATAAATGACCCCGGCTTTTACATACGGAACGTCATCATTCAGCGCAAGCTTGTCTAGCATTTCGATTTCAGCCTGCGTCGTCGTAATGGTATGCTCGAGATCCGAGGCTTTAAGCTTCATAGACGCAAGCATCTGCTCGTCCTTCAATGAAAGCGCGCCTCCATCGTCCAGATGGTCTCGTACGAACTCGAACACCAGCTCCCTGTTTTTCTCCGTTTCCGTAGTCGATTGCGCAAGCTTCGAAAGCAGCGTGTACCGGAGCTGTATCCGCTCGTATTTTTTACCAATGTCAATCGTCGTCTTTGCTTCCGAAACGCTGCCGATTTCCGCGGCTTCCACACCGCGAAGGCTCGACACAAAGCCGCCCCGTATGGATTTTGCATAAACAACACCCGCGCTCTCAACCACGGCGTTTACCATGTCTTCAGTGATGACCACGTCGAGGCCCGCGTTTACCCTGAAATTTTCCAGGTGACGCACCCGTACCGCACCCTTGCATTCGATGACCCCGCCGCCGGAACCAACCGCCCCGCGCTTGATAAAAACCGTACCCTGGCATTTGATCGACGCATCCTCGACGCTTCCGCCGATGAGCAGGGTCCCCTTGGTTTCAATTGAAAATCCGGCCCGCAGCGACCCGGTCACGGTCAGGTCACCGGCAAACGTCACGTCTCCCGTCTGATAATCGATGTCACCTATGATCTTTTCCTCTTTGCGCACCTCAAACAAGCCGTTTGCGTCCCTTCCGATACCACCGTCACCGTCGGCGATAAGCAGGTCGGGATCTCGAGAGGATATGGCCGTACCCGGACCCATCGGCAGACGCACATCTTCCGGAGGGTACGGCGAAATAGGCCGGTCCGTTACGGTCCGTCCCTCCCTGCCGGCAACCGGCGGAATCCGCCGGGCTATCGGATCGCCTTTTCGCAGGTTAATCACATAACAGATATCATGAAAATCGACACGGTCGTCCGAGAGCTTTTTTGGTTTACCGATTGTGGAAATATCGACCATCATCTCAATTTTCCCCGCAGTACCCGGCTCCGCAGGTATGCCGCGCGCCACCTCCACCTTTTTGTTAACCGACCTTGTGGCGACCATGTCGGAGATCTCCTGGTGGTTGATTCCAAGCACGACGCCGCTTTTGCCGAGCGCATCAAGCAGCTCCTGGCAGGAGGGATAGGTACTCTCGCGCGAAGGCAATATCGTAATGAATGCACCCAGCCCGTCCGGGGTGCAGGTCACCATTATACCGTTTGACACGTAGTGTGGTCCTTGCCGTTAAATAACCGACGGAGCTCTTCCGCCCTTTCTATTATTGTATGGTACATGGCGTTACCAAGGCAATACTATTGTACAAAACACGGCTTCTCCGGGTAAAGATGTTTCAGCTCACCGAACCGGGAACAGGTTTGATAGAAGCGCTCTTTCGGAAAACGTGCGGGACGCCGGAGACAAAACCTCCTCTCCGGGTTCCAAGGTATTATTTTCCAGTAACAATCAGATGAATCCTGAGTCAAACCGCCAAGCGACAGGAGTATCCACCTGCTCGTGAACTGCTTTCAAAATCGTTCTCTGCAAGGATACCAGGGATGAACTGCATGCGCTGCGGACACGCTGGCGATTTTTCCGCATACCGCGGCACCTGCCCGCTCTGCGGCGGCGCTCTTGCCGGAGGGACAGCTCCTTTTCCCGGCAGCATGTACCGTGACATGATCCCGTGGGAGGCGGAAAATAGCGCATTGTCACCGCTCAAAGCCCTCTGCCTCACGCTTATCCGTTCCGTTACCGCACGGGACCGGTTTTTTGCCGCAGCGGCGCGTACCACACCCCTTGCAGCGCCGTTCATCTATGCCCTTCTCATGGGAAGCATCGGCACGCTCGCCACCTTTTTCTGGGAGAGCTCCACGCCGCTTTCGATCAGCTCACTTTTTTCGGGCAGCGGGACGTTTTCCGGCATACCGGGAACCCTTTCACCCTTTACCCTTATCGCTACGCCGTTCGCCCTTACCATTCAACTGTTCATGCTCACCGTCTATTGTCACGGCATGCTGCTCATCAGCCGCAGCAGAAAAAAACCATTGGCCGCAACCTTTAAAACCGTCTGTTATGTACAGAGCGCCGCGCTCTTCCAGATAATCCCCTTTGCGGGAATCTTTCTCTCCTTTCTGGTTGGGGCGTTTCTCCTCATGGAAGGTATCTGTTCTGCCCACGGGATCAGCAGAACACGGTTTTTTGCAGCGCTGCTGCTGCCGCTGGCCATGGTTCTTTCCCTCTCCGCGGCCGGAATCGTCCTGCTCCTTTCAATCATGGCACTGTCGGCAGGGAATGCATTCGACCTGTTCTCGCTGTTCCGCCGCTGAATGCGTCATCTTTCCACCCATGCCTTGCATTGCGGCAGTATCAATGATACACTACGTATAGAATCTTCGTTAAGGAAAACACTGGAACCCTGTCCTGGTTTTCTTGTACGAATGTCCCTTAATCCTTTTGCAAAGAAATAGTTGCCTGCCGGGGAAATGCTATATGGCTAATTCAATCAACATGCTCCTTGATGTCAACGCTCCGATCGAAGTCCAGCTCGGCCAGACCCGCATGACCATCAGGGAACTGATAAACCTGAAAAAAGGGAGCGTCGTCAGGCTGAACCGCATGGCCGGCGAGCCGGTCGATGTCCTTATCTCCAAGAAACTGCTTGCCAAAGGTGAAATCACGGTCGTCGACGACAAGCTCTCCATCCGCGTCGGCCAGTTGTACGGGGCCCGGGAGAAGTTCAAGCACCTGTAATACCCGTCCCCCGCCGTTTTCAGGCGCTTTTGACCGGCTTCCGATACCTTGACGATTATCTTTTTATCAATATCGTATCCCAGCCGCAAGTCTGATATACGAGAAGGCGAGCTCGTCGAATCGAAGGCTGTAATCGAGGAAAAAACGGTCATAGCGGATTCCCGCGCCCACCGATGGGACTTTGTCAGAAAACCCTCCGCGGAAAGCGATCATGTTGAAAAACTCCGCTTCAATCCCGTAATGCCAGGAAAGCCGATACCGTTGTTCAAGTGCGGCGGAGAGGGTCCAGTTCCCGCCGAAATTCCCGCTCTTATCCACGTAGGAAAGGCCGGAATAATATGACCGTGAAAGATCTTCACGATACTCCTCCGTATGATGGTATTCATCCCGTGACTTGAGCCAAACCATCGGGCTCGGCAGAAAATCGCGCGCCGATGCACCGAAAAGGAGCTGTCGCGACACTTCCTTTCGCACCAAGTGGTAGTCCAGACCCACGCGCATGATCACCCCTGCGTCAAGATTTGCGCCCATGCCCATGCGCATCAACGAATCGGGCCTCATGGTCTGCCAGAAACTTTTAAAACTTGCGCCGGCCCCGATCTCGAACGGCAGCGGGAACGATGCGTCGGACGAACGCGGCATAGGAAACGAAAACAGCTTCCCCACCGAAACGACAATCAGATGCTGATTATTCGAGAATGACGACAGCGGGGTTCCATCGGGACGCAGGTTGACGTCGGCATCCCGATCACTTTTAGTACCCTGCAGGGCGTCGAAACGGTCGATAGGACCGCTTAAAAACGGCATGTACAGCGCCGATGCCCCCAGCCCTTCTGAAAGCGGAACGGCCATGGCAACGCAACCGTGCTGCGACAACCCTCCGTAAAGATCGGCGAATTCGGTGGAAAATTCGTACTTACTCAGGAATGCAGGAGTTGCCGGATTCCAGAACGACGCCACACCATGACGCGGAAGCACGACACCGGTCTCCCCGAGCGCGACGATGTCGCTTCCCAACGGCAGGTGTGTCGCCTCCGCCGCATATCGTATGGCAAGCGTATCGCCGCCCGATGCGGGAACCAGAAATACGCCCGCGGCGTACGCCAGGAGAGCGCCATACCAACGGTGTAGAGAACTGGACCGTACCACCGGATCACTCCCCCATAACGGTAACGGAAACGGTACGATTGCGCGGGCCGTCGAACTCACAGAAGTAGACCGACTGCCAGGTGCCTCGTACTATTGTACCATCAGCAATGGGGATTTGCACGCTCAATCCGACAAGCGAGGTTAAAACATGCGCATCCGAATTGCCCTCGCGGTGATGAAACGACGGATCCTGAGGGACGAGCTTTTGGAGCGCATGAAAAAAATCA
Organism: Chitinispirillaceae bacterium; assembly: GCA_016926315.1. The sequence continues at coordinate 3,714 of JAFGOU010000299.1, read as the reverse complement.
CGTTCAACGTCAGGATCCGCGTTTTCATTGATGGTTACCCCTCCGGTGGTATGCAGTGATGCCACCACACAGGTGCCGTTCCTGATTTTTGAGGCTGTAACCGCGCGTTGGACCTCTGAAGTGATATCAAGCCAGTGGGCGCGTTGACGGGTCTGCAAAGAAACCTGCGCCTGTTTGACCATACGTTCCTCCTCATCAGGGCTGCCGGACAGGTGATACCGTTACGGTCAGAAGACAGGTCGGGAGCGGGAAGATCAGGAGCCGGGACTGCTCAGTCAATCACGTAGTCGGTCGGGAGAATAAACCGCGCCGAATTGACCGGCTGGCCGTTCCGGCGTATTTCGTAATGGAGATGAGGTCCGGTGCTTTTTCCGCTGTTCCCCATGAAAGCGATCAGTTCGCCCCTCCTGACCCACTGTCCGCGGGTCACGGTAAAATTGCTCAGGTGGGCATAAATCGACAGTAGGTTGGTCTCAGGGTGCTCCAACACCACGACCCTGCCGAAATCCGGTTGAAGAAGGGCTTCCTTTACCACGCCATCGGCGGAAGCGACCACCGGTGTACCTATTTCATTGGCAATGTCGATACCATCATGATGCAGCCGCGTCCCATACACTGGATCGATCCGGTATCCGAAGGGTGAAGTAACTCTTCCGGCTGCTGGACAGATGGAAGGGCGCTGCGCCCAGAAAGTGCTTATGCGCTCAACATGCTCACCCATCTGATCGAACGTCGAATTCTGGAGCCGTGCCTTACGCAGAAGAATGGAAAGACTCTCCTGTACCGCGTATGCCTTCATGACAATAGGATAAGGTACGCTTTCGGTTATGGATTCGGCAGCCGAGGGGTGACCGCCGATACCAACCTTGCGGACATCGGCGCTGATGGGATCGAGACCGTAGGCAAGGCGCGTGTGGTCTTCCATCCTGACGATGTCATTGAGTTTTTTATTTTCCTTAGAAAAATACCTTTCAAAGGAAGCGATTTTGTTGATCAGACCCTCATGCTCATGTCGTTTGATCAGGTAAACGATCTGCGCCTGGGTAAAGGCCACACTGAATCCTGCTAAACGTGCGAGACCGGCAATACCGAGCAGCAGGAGAATACTATAGAAAACAACGGCAAAAGCGGTACATCGTACCTGTCGAACCCGTGTATTTGACCTTGAATTAATTAAGACAAAACAACAGTTCAGTAGTTTCATTATCGCTCAACTGACGGAAAAACAGTAGTTTATCGATCGTCGGGCAACCGTTTAAGCCCTTAAGGCATCGTGAAAAACATTCCCGCGAAAAAGCTCCTTAAAATCATCTTACCCTTTACGGTTATTATTCGTTGGCACTGAATAATAACTTCTCCCCTCAGATCGAACGGATAAAATAGGCAATGATATAGTATCCGCGCAACACTTTTTTGTTTTTTTATTCCCGGCCGCTGCCATCCCTGCCCAGCGCCTGCGGTTCCTTGACCGGTATCAGATACCAGCCAACCAGATAGGTGATGATCCCCGGCCATAGGGCGGTAAGAACCGTGGCGAAAACAGCGATCAACCGGACGACGGTGACATCGGCATTAAAGGTATGCGCCAAACCCGCGCAAATGCCGGCAATTTTTTTTTCACTCTCAATGCGATAAATCTGTTTCATAGAAGCTCCTCGAAGAGTCGGTGTCGATTTTCCCGTATGGTAGAAATATCCATCAGGTGCGGAATGAAGCGCAATAATTACGTTATTATTTTTAAACAGGAACGTTATGGTCTCCTCGACGGCGTCCCTCTCGCTCCTGCATCTCTTGACTCCGCAGACTCTTTGTGTTATATTTTAGCCGATCGATTCGAGCGCTCTACGGAATCGGCATGATTCTCTAGAGCGCCCTCGGAGGCCTGACAGGCTTTCCGCCGTTCTGTTCTGGAGCGGAAAGGTCAGGCTAAGCTCTCCGGCAGAAGGTCCTGCCGGTAAAGAGTGCTTGTCGCAGGCGCAGTGTCCGTTATGCGGCAGGAATGGGGAGATAAACCATGGTTGTCCGACAATCCTGCGTCACGACGCATCTCCTGCAGCTGAATTCCGGCCTTTTTTTGATTCAACCGTTCCCGCCAGTGTGCAAAATTATCATTTGTACTATTCAACCATATCTACCATCACCGCAAAGGAGACGGAACGCATGAGCGCCAAAATCGGTGAACTCGTTTTTCTGGAACGCCTCGCAAAAAGGTTTAAAATCCCGGTCCCGGATTTCCTCGTGGAGCCGGTCAACCAGTCGGAGGTGAAAAAAAAGCTCAAGGAGTGGGGCAGCGGCATCGTCAAGCCCGATGTGCTGGCCGGCAAACGCGGCAAGGCCGGCGCGGTCCATGTGGTAAAGGACTACCATGCGGCCATGCAGCTCCTGAAAAAAACCGCGGCGGCGGAAATCAACGGACTGCAGCCGCGTACCGCCTATCTCGTTCAGACCGTCGGAGCGGACATGGAGCTCTTCACCGCTATCATGTATGACTCGACCTACTGTTCGCCGTCGTTTACCGTTTCGCTCAAAGGCGGGGTGGACATCGAATCGGTTGATGCAAAGGATAAAATCACCCTGCCGGTCGACGTCTTCAGGGGGCTCAACGCCTACCAGGCGTCTGAAGCGCTCTCAAAGCTTGGGCTTCACGGCAGGCTCAACTCCAGTCTCGCGCGCCACTTCGTCAACGTATGGGACATGTTCATATCCACCGGAATGGCAAGCTGCGAAATCAATCCCTGGCGGGTGACAAGGGACGAAAAAATATTCGCCTGCGATTTCAAGGCGACCTTTGACGATAACAACTTCAAGTTCCGCGACCTCGGTTTTACCATTCCCGAATACCCGAGCACCGAGGAGGCATTCGATGAGGAGATGCGGGTATGGTCTTCGGCGAGCCATCAGGGGCAGGCGCATGTATCGACGCTCAACGGTAAAAAGATCCTGCCGTTCCTGTTCGGCGGCGGGGCGAGCACCATCATAATTGAAACGCTCGCCCAGATGGGAGGCGACCCGATGTTCCTTTCCGATTTCGGCGGTAACCCTCCGTACGAACGTATGAAAAAAACCGCGGAAATATGTTTCCGTCACAAACTGGCCGACGCCTCCCTGCTGCTCATTTTGGGCGGTAAGGCGAACAACACACAGATCGACGTCACCTTCGCGGCCATTGCCGACGCGCTCGAGGAGTGGGTATCGCAGAACGGCCCGCTCCAAATACCGGTTGTGGTCGGCCGCGGCGGCCCGGGGCTCGTGCAGGGATTCGCCACACTCAAAAAAACACTGGATAACCTGAATCTTCCCTATGTGTTGTTCGGGCCGGACACCCCGATCACCCTGGTGGCGGCATACGCGGCGAAGCTGGTGAACAGCGGTTGTGCAATCGTAAAGGAGGAACGATAAATGAAGGCGAAAACACTGAGTGATATCCTGAAAAAAGGCGACCGTGTCGCGGTCTCGAACATTACCGGCCGCGAAGCGTCAAAAGTGTCGATCGTTTCGCAACGCTACTGCGGCAACATCGTGGCAGGCTGGGCGCTGGGCAAGGCGGGCCAGACCGTCGAGGTGCCGAGCGTCGGGCCGATACCGGTATTCGGCCAGTTCGACGAGCTGATGGCAGCCTTCCCGGACCACAAAAAACCGAACAAGGTTATCGTCTACTCACCGCCTGACGCGGTGTACGGCGATGTGAAGGAAGTGCTGGAACATGGCAGGGAG
>JAFGOU010000298.1 GCA_016926315.1 Chitinispirillaceae bacterium | reverse complement strand
CAGGTCCAGTTCTCCAACGAATTCATGCAGCAGGAACGCCGGGATTTCGTGACGCGCGACCGGTGGGAGTTCTGGCTTACGGTTATCAAGTACGCAATCGGCGCGCTCATCGCCCTGCTCCTCATTCTGTTTCTCCGCTACCTGGCGAAAACGATCGTGGAGGCGATGAATCCGCCGTTACCGGTCATGGAGCAGCTTGGCATCATCGAGGAGATACCAAGGGAAGTTCCCGAGGAGGTGCGCAAGAGTTCCGAGATTCTGGAACGCGTCGAACTCATGACACGGGAGGAGCCGGTGAACATATCGGCAATTATCCGGCAGTGGCTCGCCGAACCCGCCGTGTCGCATAAAAAGAAATAAAGGTGATATGACGCATTTCGCCGATCGTACGGGGAAGCCGGCGGAAATGCGGAAAGATAATCTCAAGACGGTAACCGCACGCGTGGATGGGGGAGTATGGCCACAGCAAAAAAGGAAGACAAGGGGAAAACCGGTTTTTTTCAGGACCAGTATGGCAAGGATGGAGAGAAAAAAACCAGGGAGAAAGAGCGAAAGATCAATATCGACGACATCTCCGGCCCGCGCAAAGCCGCCATCGTCATGGTGGCTCTGGGTTCCGAAGCATCGTCGCAGATATTCCGCAACCTCGACGAGGGCGATGTCGAGCGTCTTTCCACCGAAATCGCGCGACTGGGAAACATCGCACCGGAGATGCGCGAGGCCGTTCTCGAGGAGTTCCATAATCTTGCCATGGCTCAACAGTATGTGAGCCAGGGCGGCATCGAATACGCACGCGAAATCCTGGAGTCGGCGCTCGGGTCGCGCAAGGCCAAAGAGATCCTCGAAAAGGTTCAGCAGACCATCCGCACCACCGGGTTCAACCTGCTTGAGAACGTCGACCCCAAGCAGATCGTTAATTTCATCCAGAAGGAACACCCGCAGACCATTGCCCTGCTGGTGGCGCACATGGAGCCGAAACACGCTGCGCCCATTATTTCGGCGCTGCCGCCTGAATTGCAGGTGGACGTATCGACGCGCATCGCCACCATGGAGAGCATATCGCCGGAAACGCTTGACCAGGTGGAAGAGGTGCTGGTCAGCCAGATAAAATCGCTCTTCGGCGGGGACGTGTCGGAAATCGGCGGCGTCAAGGCGGTCGCCGAACTGCTCAACAGCGTCGACCGCGCGGCGGAAAAGAACATCCTTGGCAACCTGGAGCGCGAAAATCCCGAGCTGGCCACGGAGATCAAAAACCTCATGTTCGTGTTCGAGGATGTCATGCTGCTTGACGACCGTTCCATGCAGCGCGTACTCAAGGAAGTCGATTCGAAGGAGTTGTCCATGGCGCTCAAGGGCGCATCCGAGGAGCTGCAGGAAAAATTCTTCAGGAATATGTCGTCCCGCGCTGCGGAGATGATCAAGGAAGACATGGAGTTCATGGGTCCGATCCGTCTCAAGGACGTGGAAGAGGTCCAGCAGAAGATCGTGGATGTCATACGGCGCCTGGAAGAGGACGGCGAAATCATCATTTCCGGCCGCGGCGGTGAGGAAGCGATCGTGGTATGACCGGAAGAACCTCCATGAATATCGCGGCGCTTCCTCCCGCGGAGATCGCTTCGCTTGTCGCACGGATATTGAGCGATAGCGACCCGGCATCGGTCGGGCTGCGGCGGATTATCAGGAAAAAAACGGCAGAGGCATACGATTTTCCCATGCGTACCTTTTCGGTCGAGGATTTTGCGGCCGAGGGGAAGACCGGCAAAGCGCTGTCGGATGACGAGCGCCGGATCATCGAACTCGAGCAGCAGGTTGCTGTTGTAAGGAAACAGTCCCGGGAGCAGATGGAACAGGCGCGCGCCGCCATCGCCAGGGCGTACGAGAAGGGATTGAACAAGGGAGTGACCCAGGGCTATGCACAGGGCCGGGAAACCGCGGGCGCCGAATACGATACCAAGGTGAGAGAGATACAGGAGCGGGTAACCGCCTGTCTGCAGGATCTTGAACAGGAAAAAAACGCGCTGTATGCCAATGCGGACAAGACGCTCCTTCGACTCTGCCGCCTGATGGTGCACAAGATCATGTGCGTCGAATCCGCCACCCGCAGTGACGTGATCGTCGCCGTGCTGAGAAAAGCGCTTTCCTATGTCGCTGAAAAAGACCAGCTGGTGGTCCGGATCGCGCCCGCTGATTTCACCACGGTGTCCGACAATCGTGAGTTCTGGGCGCCGGTAGCCGAGCGGCTTACCGGTATTTCCATAGAGCAGGACGAACGGATTGCATCCGGCGGATGCATTCTCGAGTCAAATGCCGGCGTGGTGGACGCCCGGCTCGAAACCCAGGCAGCCGAGCTTGCCGCGGTGATTGCACAGGCCTGGGAATCGGTTCATGCTTTGAAAAACACCTCAGAAGCCGGGAGCAGTTGATTCCTCCATCGCGGCTTCTTTGGATGTTCCCTGAGGCGGGGGTCTGAATAGACCCCCGCATTTATTCAGTCAACCGATGTCCTATGGCTCCTGAGAGTGATACCGAAAAACGCCTGGCGCCGGTATTCGACGCAATGGTACGCGCGGAACCGATGCGTGTGCACGGCAAGGTGATCGAGGTGATCGGCCTGCTTATCGAATCGACCGGGCCAGTCGCATCGGTCGGCGACGTCTGCCTTATTGACCGGGACAATGAAACGGTCGGCAGGGCGGAGGTGGTGGGGTTTCGCGGCGAGCGTACCCTGCTCATGCCCCTCGGACCCATTGAAGGGATCCACCCCGGGCTTACGGTGGTAAGCACCAAGCAGCCGCTCCTGGTCGGCGTCGGCGATTTCCTGCTGGGTCGCGTCATCGACGGCCTGGGAAACCCGCTTGACGGAAAAGGTCCGCTCCAGGTCGACACCTGGCGGTCGGTCTTCTCCACGATCCCCAATCCGCTGCACCGGCGAAGGATCAGCGAGCCGTTCGCCACCGGGATCCGCTCCATCGACGGGCTTGTTACCATTGGTAAAGGTCAGCGCATGGGGATATTTTCAGGTTCCGGGGTGGGGAAAAGCATCCTCCTCGGCATGATGGCGCGGAACTGCACCTCTGACATCAATGTGATCGCGCTTATCGGCGAGCGGGGCCGCGAAGTACGCGAATTTCTCGAACGCGACCTCGGCGAGGAAGGACTCGGACGGTCGGTCGTGGTGGTGGCGACCTCCGATCAGCCCGCACTCATCCGCATCAAGGGCGCGATGGTTGCCGCGTCCATTGCCGAATATTTTCGCGACCGCCACAAGGATGTGCTGTTTCTGGTCGATTCGGTGACACGGCTTGCGACCGCCCAGCGGGAAATAGGGCTTGCCATCGGCGAACCTCCCGCGACCAAAGGGTTTACCCCGTCGGTATTTTCCATGCTCCCGCGTTTTCTTGAACGGGCCGGCACCTCGCGGGAAGGCACCATCACCGGGTTGTTCACCGTGCTGGTTGAGGGGGACGATCTCGACGAACCGATTTCCGACGCGGCCAGGAGCATACTTGACGGTCATATCGTCCTCGCGCGCCGGCTGGCGCACCAGAACCATTTTCCCGCGGTCGACGTGCTGGAGAGCATCTCCCGCTGCATGCCCGATGTGGTGACAAGGGAGCATTACACGGTCGCCGGCAGGATGAAGGATCTGGCGGCCGCGTTCCGGGAAAACGAAGACCTGATCCAGATCGGCGCGTACGCGCCGGGATCGAGCGAGCGGGTGGACCGGTCCATCAAAATCAATGAACCGTTCAAATCTTTTCTGCGGCAGGACCGGACTGAAAAATGCCCGTTCGACGAGACCATCAAGCGGCTTTTAGAGATCGCGAGGGTCGCCGGGGTTGCGCAATGAAACGTTTTTCCTTCAGACTCGAAACCCTTCTCGAACTGCGGGTGCGCAGAGAGGATGAGGTCAAGCAGGAGCTGGGAAAAATAAACCTCCGGATCGCGACTTCCCGGAAGGAGCTCGTGGCTCTCGCCGATGCGCTCAAAGAGCTTCAGGAGGAGGAAAAGCAAAAACGTCTCGGGGTGAAAAGTGCGGTAGAACTTCGTTATGGCGTTGCCTACCGTTTCAAGCTTAAAAAGGATATACTTGTAAAGGGCAGGCAGATCGACGATTTTCAGGCCCAGGCCCTGGCGGTCCGTAAAAAGCTGGTCAGGGCAAAACAGGAGCGGCGCGCCATCGAGATCGTCAGAGAGCGCCAGTTTGACGCCTGGAAGAAGAAATACCGCACCCGGGAGCAGGGATTTACCGATGATATTTCGCAGCAATCCTACATTCGTCATGCCAGGGAAGCGGCCGTTCCGGCGGCATGACGCGGCGTTATGCGCCATCCTGACCGCGGCGCTGTTTTCCCCCGCCGACGCAGGCCTCTATCACCGCACCTCCTTTCCCGTGACCGGCAACGGGACCGTTGATTCGAACATGGTTCTCGAAAACGGCGCACTGGGACTGGCGATCGATCGATATGAAACCGTTACGCTGCAGAGCGACAGCATGGTGGCGTTCAACAGGACCATTCCGAGTTTTTACCCTGACGTCATCGCAGGCAATGACAGCGCCTTCACCTTTTTCTGGGCAGACCAGCTTGGTATCAATAAAAGGGAGTACCGGATAGGAAGCGACCTTGTGGTCACTCCGGGCATGGTCCAGAAGGTGGGAGATCTGGCGGCCGCTGACACAAATTTATGTTTTCTCCACGGCGCCCGGGGAACGAATGGCCATCTGGTGTCGTATGTTTTCAAAGGCACCCTGTCACAATCGCGCGTACGGCTCATCAACGGTACCGCCCAGTTCGACCTCGATTCATCGACCACCAACCTCCTGCACCAGTCCCTGTGCGCCGGTGTGCAGGATACTTATTACGTCGCCTATGCGGATAACTTTCAGACACTGACGCTCGCGAAGGTGTATTCCCGGGATGCCGACCTGCATGTCGTGGACACGGTAACCGTAGCGGTGCAGACCGTACTGGTCAGCATTTATACCCCTTCGGTAGCGGCTGATACGAACGGCCTGGTAGTGGTAACCTGGCTGGAGGGCGGCCAGACAACCTCAAAAGACCTTTATTATCGCGTTTTTAACCGGTCGCTCCAGCCGCTTAACAATAAAACTCTTCTTGCCGCAAATACCGCCAGCCGGTTGCGCATTCATTATTACGACCACGCGCCTGGGGTCGCGTACGCACCAGGAAGATTCGCCGTCGCAAGCTGGGATTCGGCAGGGGTGTT
>JAFGOU010000297.1 GCA_016926315.1 Chitinispirillaceae bacterium | reverse complement strand
GCGGTTTTTCTCCGCGCGAAGCGACCTGCCGCAACGGCTGTATCTTCATGCCTGGCAGCTCGTCGTACCCCATCCGTCAACCGGAAAGCCGCTGCGGATCAAGGCGCCCCTGCCGACGGAATTCAGGACCGTGATGGAGCGGGCGAACATGCACGTTGAAAAGCACCGTCGGAACATGATACCATGAATGCATGGTTCCGTATATTCCGGCACGTCGCCTGAGAGCCCGGCCGCACAAGATTTAAAAATTCCGTATCGTCTTTTTCGACAAGGCTTTTCCACAATGACCCGGACCGTCTTTCCATGATGGCTGAACCTAAAATTCCGCGTGAGTCGGTCAAGGGAAACGTCTACATCCGCAACATGCTCGCCAACATTGAGCGGACGTTTCTGCCCATCGGCACGACCGTCGGCAAATACCGGATCATGGAGGAGATCGACCGCGGCGGCATGGCCGTGGTCTATAAAGCCGTCCAGCTCGACCTTGACCGCGAAGTGGCGCTCAAGGTGATGCCCTCCAATATTTCGATCAACCGCCGTTTCATGGAGCGTTTCATGAGCGAGGCGCACGCGATCGCGCGGCTGAGCCATGCGAATATCGTATCGATTTACGAAGTTGCGATGCACAACTCCATCTACTACCTCGCCATGGAGTACATTCCCGGCCAGAACCTCTTCTACTACCTCAATTTCAACAAGCCGAAACTCATTGACGTGCTCGAGATCGTTTCGAAGCTGGCCGACGCGCTTAACTACGCCCATCAACAGAAGATCATCCATCGCGATCTCAAGCTGAATAACGTTATTATGCGTGACAAACTCACGCCGGTTCTCATCGATTTCGGCCTTGCCAAGGCACTTGAAGACGAGGCGGAAGGCGGCATCACCCGGACGGGAGAGGTGATGGGTTCGCCGTCGTATATGGCACCGGAACGGTTACTCGGCGGAGCGGTTGACCACCGGAGCGACGTCTGCAGCCTGGGCATCATGTTGTATGAGATGCTCACCTTCAAGAATCCGTACCTTGATCAGCGCAATCTTCACCAGACCGCGCTCAACGTCATGGAGGCCAACCCCATTCCGCCGCGAAAACTCGTGCCGTGGCTGCCTCGCGAGATCGAGGCAATCACCCTCAAGGCAATGGCCAAAGATCCCGAAACGCGGTATCAGTCCATGGAAGAGTTCAAGGCGGATATCAACCGGTATCAGCGGAATGAACCGGTGCTTGCCCAACCGCCGTCGATAGTGCTGCGGTTGAGCCACTTTTTCAGACGGTACTGGCCGCTGCTCTCCATCATAACGACGGTCATTGTTTTTTCAACCCTGTTCGCGCTTTCGCTTTATATCCAGAACCAGAAAGGGATGTCACACTGGCAGTTGTTTCATAGCGAACGGTTCGGTAACCGTCTGGATCCGGCGGAATGGCTGTCATGGCCCCGGCCCGACGAGGCGAAAAACGATTCGGCATTCTGGTTCGTCAGGAACAACAACCTGATCAGCCAGTCCGACCGACCGACCTTTCTGCGTTTCGAGCGCCGTTTCAACCACGATATCAAGATAGAATTTGAAGTCGGACCGGTGAATAAGGATCTCTATAACGTCGGATTTTTCCTTTTCGGCGACCGGCCGGACAGCGCTTACGGCTTTCACCTCAATCGCAACGGCACGGGTGCGTGCGGCATTACGTTTCCCGGCAGCACGTTCCTTTTCCAGCAGACCGACGGCGCCAGGATCAACCTGTCTGCCGTGAACCATATCGTTATCCAGCGGATACAGCATTCCATCACCTTTTCCATTAACGGCACGGTCGTGGTAAAAATGTGGGATTTTTTGCCGCCGCTTGGTAAAAACCATGAGCGGCTCGGGTTTTTCGTACGGGGGGGCGGCACCTGGTTCGATAATCTCAGGATCTACCGACGGGCCATCCCTGCAACGCCGAGTCCGATGCTGGTGGCCGAGCGTTTCTGGGAGCGGGGTGATTTCGAAGCCGCCCTGGAGGAGTTCAGGGCGCTTCTGGTTGACTTCAAGAATTCGGAACGGGCGCGTGAAATCCAGCTCAAGATGGCGGACTGCCAGTATAGGCTCGGGCGGACAAATGAAGCGCTGGAGACATTGCGGCAGATCGGCACTCCCCGCGGCAAGGACGAATCGGTAGGGTCGAGAAAGTATTTTCTGGAGGGCGTCATCTACGAGATGCTCAAGGAGGAGACTTCGGCTGACAGCGTTTTCAGGCTTCTGGCGACCGATTACCCCGCGAGCGCGGCGAACTATTCGGCCATGGCGTTTGAAATAATGCGGGTCGCCGGGTATATCCGAAAAGGAAAGCTCGATCTTGCCGAGCGGGAGATCACGCTCTTTGCGAGCCAGTATTCCCGGTTCGGCGACCTCTGGGGCAGGCTTGGGCTTATGGTCATGGAGGCTTACCGCAAGGCCGGTTTTCTCGATTCCGCTCTTGCGGTGGGGCAGCGCGTTGTTGCATCGCAGGATAAAAGCGGCGACTTGTATACCGCATCGAGGATTGCGCTCGGCAAAATCAATTTAGACAAGGGGAAAAAAGAGGCGGCCAACGAGCTGTTTAACCAGTGCATCACCGCCCACACCTCCTCTGAAGGGGTCTGGGAGGCGTGGATGGGGCTTGCCGGAATTTATGAGTGCCATTACCATTATCCGGAGGCCACCACCATCTACCAGAAGGTCCACCGCGAATGCCCTGCTGCCTACCTGAGCCACTGGATGGCCGCGCTCAAGCTCGGAGAGCTCGGCTCCAGGGACTCCCAGCAGAATTACGCCCGTTTTTTTGAGTCGGTCGCGCGGGGACCGCACCCGTTTCCGCTGCCGCGGCTTATTGCCCTTTTTTATCTGGGCGAAGTCAATGAGAGTCGGTTCAAGGCGGTCTGGAACCAGCTCTATCCCAACGATTATTCCCACCTTTTTTATTTTGCCCGGAAAGCGATGTTTAAAAAGGAAGAGGTCGTGGCGAGAATCTATCTCGAAGACCTCAAGCAGAATGTTCCGTCGCAATCGTGGCATTACTTCGTGGCGCATAAGGCGGTGGCTGATTTAAAAAACTGGTAACCGTATATTCCCGGCGCTGCCATATGGTATTTTTTAAGGATTTTGACCGGGTTTCCCGGAGTATTATCCGCACCTCCGAGGGTGATGGCTCCTGGAAATCCGCAGGTAGAGGACCGCAATCGGGGGGTGGTTCGGGTCGCGCGCTATGCTCAACAAAAAGGATGACACCTTTTTCGATGAAAAGAACACCGACGATATCGCTTCGGAAGAACTGGTGAAGATGATCGACGCCTCAACGACGACGCTTCGGACGGATATCAGAACGGGATCGAAAGTCTCGGGGATCATTTCTCGCATCAACGCGGAATATGCGTTTGTCGATATCGGCGCGAAGAACGAGGCCCTTCTTGCAGTCTCGGAATTGAAGGGCAAGGACGGCGCCATGACGGCCTCCGTGGGGGATACCGTATCCGGGTTCGTTGTGTCCGACACCCCGAGCGAGACCGTGCTTTCGAAAAGCATGGCCGGCAAGGGCCGGACCGCCGCGGTGCAGGAGCTGCTCGATGCCCTGAACAACAAGGTGCCGGTGCAGGGAAAGGTCACGGGAGTGGCAAAAGCCGGGCTTTCGGTCAAAGTGCTGGGCCACCGCGCATTCTGTCCCGTTTCCCAGATTGACCTCAAGTTTACCGAAGACATAAACCAGTATCTCGGCAAAACCATGGACTTCATGATCACCCGCATCACCGAAGGCGGGCGCAATGTGGTGGTCAGCAGGGTGCCGATTCTCGAGGTGGGCCTGGAGAAGAAAATCGATGCGCTGGCGAAAACCGCCGAGGCCCGGTTTGTGCTTAAAGGGACGATCACCCGCATCGCCGATTTTGGTCTGTTCGTTGACCTTGGAGAGTGTGAGGGACTGGTGCATATCTCCGAGGTGTCGTGGGAGCGGGCCGACAAACTGGCGGATTCCTATAGCGTCGGGCAGGAGGTCGAGTGCATCGTGCTCGGCGTCGAAAAAAGGTCGCCCCTGCGCACCAGCAAGATTTCCCTTTCAATCAAGCAGACAATCGATAATCCCTGGAAGAGCGTATCGAAGAACTTCAACGTCGGGGCGACGGTCCCGGGCAAGGTGACGAAGCTCATGCCGTTCGGCGCGTTTGTTGAGATCGCGCCGGGAATCGAGGGGCTTGTGCATGTGTCCGAGATGTCATGGGTCAAACGGGTGCGTCATCCCTCCGACATCGTTTCGGCCGGACAGCAGGTGCAGGTGGCCATTCTGGCGATTGACGAGATTAAAAAAACCATTTCACTTTCACTCAAGGACCTTTCGAGCGACCCGTGGAAAGACGCAGCGACGCGGTTTGCTCCGGGTACCGACGTCACCGGGACCGTGGCGCGCAAGGCAAAATTCGGGTACTTTATCGATCTTGCCGAGGGGGTC
>JAFGOU010000296.1 GCA_016926315.1 Chitinispirillaceae bacterium | reverse complement strand
TTTTGCGTCCGCCTGACGGGTTTTTCCCCGGGGCATGCGGTATTTTCCGAAAGTGTACGCCGTCATTGAAAAATAGACGCGGCGACACTGTCATGTTTTCCGCAGGATACGATGAAACCATGAAACCAGCAACCGTCTTCCTGGTGGCAAAATATACCTATCCGCTCGACACCCGGCTTGCCCAGCAGGTACGGGTTCTCGTTGGCAACGGTATAAACGTCGCCGTTCTCTGCCTGCGGGAAAAGGGACAGCCGGCGCGGGAACAGGACGGCAGCGCACTCATAGTGCGGCTCATGGCGAAACGCCCCAAGGAAGGTTTTGTCGGCTACCTCCGCTCCACCATTCTTTTCAGCGTGAAGGCGTTCTTTTCCCTGAGCTCCCTGTCGAGGCGGTTTGCATGCCGCGTGATCGTCGTGCACACCCTGCCGGAATTTCTCGTGTTTATCGGGTTTGTCCATAAAATCCTGGGCGCATCGCTTATCCTTGATGGTCGTGACATCTCGTACGAACTGCTGTCCTCACGATGGCACGGTGCGCTGATCCGGCCTGTTCGCTGCGCCTCCAGGATCCTGGAACGGCTCTGTACCGCCGCCTGCAACGCCGTCATCACTGCAAGCAACGGCTTTAAGCGGTCGCTCGTAGCGCGTGGAACACCGGCGGAAAAAATCACTGTCCTGGTAAACAGCGCCGATACCGATATCTTCCGTTTTGACGCACAACGTGTATTTACTAGGGTTGATGCAGACGCCCGTCTTATGTATCACGGCACGGTGTCGAAACGGTTCGGCATTCTGGTCGCGGTTGAGGCGATGGCGCAGGTGGTTCAAAAAATACCCGGGAGCACGCTCCAGGTACACGGCTTCTACGATCCCTCCTATCGGGTCCTGCTGGAAGAACGGATACAAGCGCTCGGCCTGCAGGACGCCATCAATCTCGGCGGCGTCCTGTCGCTTGATGAAATCGCGCGGATCATTCGCCGGACCGATCTCGGCATTGTCCCCTACCTGAGCGACAGTTTCATGAACCTCGCGCTTTCCACGAAAACGTTCGAATATGTGGCGTCGGGATTGCCGGTGGTCGCATCGCGTCTCGCTTCCACCGAGGAGTTGTTCGACGAGGGCTGTCTGTTTTATACACAACCGGGAGATGCTGAAAAACTCGCTCTGACCATTATCGAATCCCTCCATGCTCCTGAGAAACGAAGGATGAGACGGGACAAGGCATATGAGGCATTTCACGCCTATTCCACCGATGTCGTCATGCAACGGTTCCTGGACCTGATGAAAACCAATCTTCCGGGCGACACTCATGCGTCTTGACCGGTCCGTCACCATGCTGCTTTCGCCGGTGCCCTTTCGACGGCACCGTAAGATACCCGTTCTCATGTACCACAGTATTTCGGAAAAACGCTCTCCGGTCAGCCATCCTTACTTTGAGACCATCACCCGGCCGCCGGTATTCCGTCGCCACATGGAGCTTCTGCGCGATGCCCGCTATTCGATCATCAGGCTCGATGCGATCGAGGCGGCCCTCTCATCCCCGGCCCTGACGGAAAGCCGTTTCGCGGCCATCTCCTTTGATGACGGGTATGACGACTTCCATTCCAGCGCCTTCCCGGTTCTGCAATCGTTCGGATTCCCTGCTACGGTGTTCCTCCCCACCGCCTTTATGGATTCAGCGGAATCCGGCCTGGAGGGGCGACGGCATTTGACCTGGAAACAGGTCCGTGAGCTGCAATCCGCGGGTATCGAATTCGGCTCCCATACCATCAACCACCCACTGCTTGCCGACGAACCTGAACCTGAGATCGTCCGTCAGATACATGAGTCGAAAACCGTCATAGAACAGCAGACCGGCGCTGCTGTCGCCGGTTTTTCTTTTCCCTACCGGTTCCCTGAAGGAAATACCCGCCTTGTCGCGCTGCTCAGGAAAACGGTTGCAGACGCCGGCTACCGCTACGGCGTCTGTACCACCATCGGCAGAGTCTCCGCAGCCGACGACCGGTTCTTCCTGAAGAGGCTGCCGGTAAACGATTTTGACGATGACGCATTGTTCCTCGCGAAATGCTCAGGCGCCTACGACTGGGTTCATGGTCCGCAACGGTTAAAAAAAAGGATCATGTCGTGGATACGCCCCTGAAACCGGAGCCGGCGAAGACAACGGCCTTTCCGCGCTACGTCATCCTGACCGCCGCGAAAAATGAGGCCGTGCATATTGAAAAAACGATCGATTCAGTGGCTCGGCAGACCGTACGACCCGAACAGTGGGTCATTGTCGATGACGGCTCTACCGATGCGACCGGGGATATTATCAGGCAGGCAGGCAGAAACCTCCCCTTCATCACCCTTATCGTGAACGCCGAGAAGCGGTCACGGGATTTCGGGGCCAAGGCGACGGTTCTGCGGAAAGCGTTCGAAGCGCTGGCCAAAAGATCTTTTGACTATATCGGCAATCTTGACGCCGATGTCTCGTTTAGCAGCGACTTCTACACGACCCTCATCGAACGATGCGAGAAGGAACCACGCCTCGGAATTACCGGCGGCGTTATCTGGGAACAGGGTGGCGGCGAGTGGCGCTATTCGTTTTCACGCCCCTCCTGGTGCGTGGGTGGAGCGACCCATTTTTTCAGGCGACCGTGCTTTGAACAGATCGGCAGCGGATACCCTGTATTACGTTACGGCGGTGAGGATACCGTCGTTGAATACCTTGCCCGGGAGCACGGATGGGAGGTCAGGGCCATGACCGATCTTCCGGTGTACCATCATAAGCCCTCGGTTTCGCCCGGAAGGGTGTCATGGCGGCAGTCATACCACATGGGCATCCAGGAACACCACTGGGGCACCTCCTTGTGTTTTGAACTGCTGAAGTGTGCCGCACGGACGGTACGAAAACCGTATATCGTTGGCGGCATCGCGCGTCTTGCCGGATTCATGAGCCAGAGGCTGCGGCTGGTGAAACCGGATGCGTCCCGCGAAATCATCCGGATCGTGCGGCGGCAGCAATGGCAGCGCGTGTTCGGGAAACATCGCACGGCGGCTCTTCCCGGGGACGCAGCCGACAGGGCGCGGGCAGGGGCGGAATGATGAACGCTCCGGACCGGTTGTTAAGCATCGTTATCGTCAACTGGAATTCAGCGGCATATCTCAAAAAGTGTCTCGCGAGCATCTACCGGGAAACCCGGGACGTCACGTTTGAGATCGTGGTGATTGACAATGCGTCATTCGACGGCTGCGATCGCTTGATCAACGACGAGTTCCCTGATGTCACCTTTATCCAGCTTCAGGAAAATACCGGTTTTGCGCATGCAAACAATGCCGGCGCCGCCGTTGCCGGCGGGTCGGTCCTCTGTTTCCTGAACCCCGATACGGAATTGCTGGGGAACGCCCTGAAAACGGCTTGTGACGCGTTGATCGCCGCCGATGCCGGCGCCGCCGGATGCCGTCTGCTCAACAGCGACCTATCGCTCCAGACCAGTTGCGTCATGCCGTTTCCTACCATCATGAACCAGATCCTTGACCTCGAATGGCTGAAAATGAAAACGCCCCGGTGGAGGTGCTGGGGTATCAGCGCCCTGTTCGCGAAAAACACCGCGACAAACCCCGAGGTCGAAGCGGTCTCCGGTGCATGCATGGTTGTCAGGCGCGGGGTTTTTGAGGACGTGGGAGGGTTCGACGAGGAATACTTCATGTACTCCGAGGACGTCGATCTCTGTTATAAAATGCACCGGGAAGGATTAAGAACCATCTATTGTCCTGCGGCGGAAATAGTGCACCATGGCGGAGGAAGCACACAGGGCAAAACCCCCGGATTATTTTCAACGGCAATGATGCGGGAAGCGCTGTACCGTTATTTTGAAAAGCACCGGTCACGCGGGTATGCGCGCCGGTACCGGTTTTCAATGCTCGCTGTTGCGGTCGTCAGGATGTTCGTTATCATGCTTGCGGCCCCGGCGTTCGTCCTCGCGGGGAAAAGAGGGGTTTTGGCGCCGGTGGTGAAAAAATGGGTGTATGTCGTGGGATGGTCCATGGGAATAACCTCCGGCACAATCGGAAGCGTCCGTGAAAAACGTTAACCTCTGCATCCTCGGCGCCTCCCCCGGCACCAACAACCTCGGCGTAGGGGTCCTGCTGTCCGGACTTGTCAAATGCGCCCGTCATCAGTTTCCCGGCGCGGAGATCAGCGTTCTCGATTACGGCAGGAAAAGCGACACGTTCGTCTGCCTGACCGGGACCGAACGGGTCCCGGTCAGACTCATCAACATGCGTTTTTCGATCAAGCTGTTTCAATGGAACAATATCGTTGTGCTCCTGGCGCTCGCTTTTGCCGCCGGGACGCTGCCGCGAATCCTGAGAAACGCGGTCATCCGCCGCAATGCCGTTCTGCGCGATATTGCCGGAATGGACATCGTCGGGTCGATCGCCGGAGGGGACAGTTTTTCGGATATCTACGGAATGGAGCAGTTTTTATACGTGACCCTGCCCCAGCTGCTTGTCCTTTTTTTGGGAAAAAAGCTGGTGCAGTTCCCCCAGACCTACGGCCCCTATAAGCGCCACCTTGCGCGAACGCTGGCCGGGTATCTCCTGTCGCGCTCCGGGCCGGTCTTTTCACGCGACCACGCCGGAGTCGCTTTAGTCAACAAAATGACGCCGAGCAGGAAAACACCGGGTGATGTCCGGTTTCTGCCTGATGTCGGCTTCGTCCTCGACCCGCTGCCGGCGACCGACCCGGCAACCATTGCGCTTACCCGGCGCATGAAGGGCGGCGGCACGACCGTTGGCGTGAACATCAGCGGACTCCTGTACATGGGCGGTTACAGCCGCGACAACATGTTCGACCTGCGGTTCGACTATGCGGCGTTTGTCGAACGCCTGGTCAAGCGGTTTATCGATGTCCACCATACGCGCGTGGTTCTGGTCCCCCATGTGTTCGGAAAGGTGGAATCTGACCTGGAGGCGTCATCTGCCCTTTACGACCGTCTTGCTCCGGCATCAAACGGCCTGCTCGACCTGTCGTCTTCGCCGCTGAACCATCATGAGGTTAAACAGGTGATCGGCGCATGTGATTTTTTCATCGGTTCGCGCATGCACGCCTGTATCGCCGCACTTTCCCAGGGTATTCCCGCCGCCGGCCTGGCATACAGTAAAAAATTCCATGGGGTAATGTCCAGTATCGGCGCGGAAGCGCTGGTGGTGGATCCGTGCATTCTTTCGTCCGATGAATGCCTTGAGCGGATCGAGGAATTATTTTCCGGTCGTGACGCCTTTGCGCAAAAACTGAAAAACGCCATGCCGCCGGTTCAACGGGAGGTTCTATCGCTTTTCACCGTCCTTTCAGGAACCCTTCACCGATGAAACGATCCTGCGCCATACCGGGGGACCTGCCATGACCCCGACCGCCATGGTTTTTACCTCGCTCCTTGCCATCCTGATCCTTTCCCTCCCCCGGAAATACGCCGTTATTCCGGTCCTGATCGGCGCGTCGTATCTGACCATCGGACAGTTTCTCCTTATCGGTCCTTTCCATTTTTATCTTCTTCGCCTGCTGATTTCGGTCGCCTGGCTGAGAATTATTATTAAGAAAGAGCACGAAGGATTCTGGTTTAATTCGATCGATAAAACCGTTCTGCTCTGGGGTGTGATTGCCATTGTCACCGGGACCTTCCAGGACACGTCAAAAATGGTCCCTGGTCTGGTGAACAGTCTCGGCTGGTGCTTCAACACGTTAGGTGTTTATTTTATTTTCAGGATCACCATTCAGGAATCCGACGATATCAAGCGAACCGTTAAAGTACTGGCGATTATTCTGATCCCGCTCGCTCTCTCGATGCTCATGGAAAAGCAAACCGGACGCAATCCGTTCTTCTTTCTCGGCGGCGTTCCTGAATTCTCCCAGATCCGCGAAGGCAGTCTTCGCGCGCAGGGGCCGTTCCTGCATCCGATCCTTGCCGGTACCGCGGCGGTGACTGCCATTCCCCTGCTTGTTTCACTCTGGTGGAACATGGACCGGGGAAAAATCTTCGCCGTTCTGGGAATCGTTTCGGCCATGGGAATTACGTTTGCGTGCGCATCGAGCGGTCCGGTCCTTACCCTGCTTGTCGTCCTGTTAAGCATGGCGGTGTGGTTTCTGCGCGATTTTCTCGGTCTGGTCCGCTGGGGCATCGTCCTTGGAATCATCGGCCTGCAGCTGGTCATGAAAGCGCCATTCTGGCATATCCTCGGCAAGATCGGCAACCAGACCGGCGGCACCGGCTATCACCGCAGCGAACTCATCGACTCGGCGATCGCCCATTTCAACGAGTGGTGGCTGGTCGGGACCACCTACACGCGCCATTGGATGGCAACCGGGGTCACCTGGAGCAAGGACCACACCGATATCACCAGCCAGTATATCGCCCAGGGCGTCATGGGCGGGGCGTTATTGCTTCTGGTTTTTTTCATCATCATCATCAAGTGCTTCTTAACCATCGGCCGCGCGCTCAAGGGGCTTCCCGACGAGCGCCTTGGCGATACGATCCTGTTATGGAGCATGGGCGCCGCGCTGGTCGGGCACACGGTTTCGTTCATCTCGGTATCGTATTTCGACCAGACCGTCGTGTTCTATTATCTGCTGATCGCGCTCATTTCCTCGTCTTCATTCTGTTTTTATGAACCGCCTGCAACGGACGACGATCCGGCGAAAGAACGGTAAGACTATGTTCACGGTATCGGCGCTGCTTGAAAGAACCCGCGGCATGCTTCGCTCGCTCAAAAAAGGCGATTCCCTGAAGTCTAAACTTGCCCAGGGCGGCATCTGGTTGACGGTCGGCGGCGGCTCCGAAAATGCCGTGCGGTTTCTTCGCAACATCATTCTGGCCCGTATTCTTATGCCCGAGGCATTCGGGCTGATGGCCATCATCATGGCCATCAACAACTTCTTTGAAACCCTGACCTACGTCGGCATGAAGGAAGCCATCATACAGAATCCGCGGGCGAACGAAAAGGAACGGATTTTTCTCAACGGTGCGTTTATCATCAACTTCACCCGAAGCGTCGCCCTGTTCATCCTCGCTTTTTTTCTGGTGCCGTTTATCGCCGACTTTTATCATAAGCCCCAGCTCATCCCCATGCTGAGGCTGTCCTTTATCAATGTTCTTCTTATCGGCGCCATCAGTCCGGCATCGTACCTGGCCCTCAAGAAAATGAAATACCTGCAGTGGACCGCCGTCACGCACGGCGGGTCGCTGTTCGGCGTCGTCATTACCATTGTTCTCGGTTTCGTCCTGCAGAACGTATGGGCGCTCGTCATCGGCTTTTTATGCGAAAGCTTCTTCCGGTTCCTTTTTTCCTATCTTGTGACGCCGTTTTTGCCGACCTTCAGATCGGACCGGGATTCCCTCGGGTCGCTGCTGCAGTTCTCCAAAGGCATTCTCGGTCTTCCGCTGCTGCAGTTCCTTTACCAGCGGGTCGACATTTTCGTTCTCGGAAAAATGGTAAGCGATGCCCAGCTCGGCATTTATAACCTCGCCACTAGCCTTGCCTTTATCCCCTATATCATCTGCGAGGTCGTCATCGCGCACCTTCTGATGCCCATGTTCTCGGTTCTGCAGGACGACCACGTGAAACTGGGCGCCGCCTACTGCAGGGTCACGCGCCTCATCGGACTTTTCTTTTTTCCGTTTTTCACCATCATGGCATGCGGTTCCCATCTCCTTCTGAAGATCACCTATGGCGAAATATATACCGGTGCGACCACGGTCATGCAGGTCCTGAGCGCCTGCCTCGTGCTGCGCCTGATCGGCCTGATATCGAATTCCGTTTTCTTTGCCATAGGAAAACCATCCGCGTTCCGCCTGGCGACTATTTTCAGGTTCATCGTGATCGGGGCGCTCATCGTGCCGCTCATTCACCTGTTCGGCTTGGTCGGAGCGGTCATCGCGAATTTTATCGCCCTGGTCATCTGGCTTCTCATGGTTCAGCACATGCTGAAAAAAACCGTCAGTCTGGCGTACCGTCCGCAGCTCGCGGCGCTGCTGCCGGGTCTGCTAGTAAGCGCGGCACTGCTTGCAGGGTATCTCCTGATACGCCTGGCGGTCCGGCCGGGCTGAAATCCTTTTCAAGGGAATCGGCATGAAATCACTCGGAAACCCTTCTTCCCTCAGGACCCTGGTCCTCAAGGAGTTCAACGACCTCGACACCGTACGACCCCTCTGGAAATCGCTGCTCAATCACCCGAATGCCGATCCCGATGTTTTCATGCTCATCGCCCGCCACCGGAAGGAAATCCGTCGTCCGCATATCATCGTCCTGTATGATGCCGACCGTCCCGTCAGCATGGTCATCGGGAGGGTCATCGACCATCGCATCGAGTGCTCAATCGGCTACTTTTCCTTTTCCCTGCCGAGGCTGCGGGTCCTGACCCTGCTTTACGGCGGCTTTCTTGGAGAGCAGACGGAGCGTACGGCCGCGGCGGTGATGGCGGCATTGCGACAGTCGCTTGACACAAACGAAGCGGATGCGCTTTATTTCAACTCCCTGCCGACCAGGTCGCCTTTGTTTGCCAGGGTGACCACCGACCCGCCGTTTGTATGCCGGAACCATATCGCTTCATTGCAGGTACATCATGAGATGGCGGTGCCTGCAAAGCGGCAGGATTTTTTCAAGAACATGAACTCCAAACATCGCACTCATATGAAAAAGAAATATGAGAAACTGGAGTATGATTTTCCCGGCGCTGTCTCCTGGAAGTTCCATCAGGCCGTGGAAGACATCCGCAGGCTTTCCGGCGACAGCGAAACCATAGCCAGGCAAACGTATCACCGCGGACTCGGTATCGGCTTCATCTGCAATGCGGAATCGATGGAAAGGCTTGCATTAACGGCCAGCCAGGGTCGGCTGCTCTCGCCGGTTCTGTATGTCAATGCGAAACCGTGCGCCTTTATCATCGGCGAGCTGTTCAAGGACCGGTATTATCTGAATTATGTGGGATACGACCCGGCTTACGCCAAATATTCCCCTGGTATCATTCTTCTCATCAAGATCATGGAAACGCTGTGCGACGCCTATCCCTCGATACAATTCATCGATTTCGGGTTCGGCGACGCTGATTACAAGCAGCGGTTCTCGTCGGGGACCTGGCAGGAGTCATCGGTATATGTCTTTGCCCGCCGCATCGGCCCGGTCGGTATCAATATCGTCCGCATCGCTGTTCTGTGCGTTGCCAAAACGCTCCAGGGAGTCGCGCATAAACTGAATCTTGAAGCGCATTTAAAAAAGTTGTGGCGAAACAAAGCCCGGGAAAAGAAAAGCTCCTGAGGTGCGGCGGCAGAAACAGCACGCTGTCAGCGATGTCAATAGTACAGCATGATAAAACCCCTGTCCTGGCTTTTTTCCGTTACCCGGTAGAGGTAGGTGCCGGCTGCGGGAACGTCGCCCCACTGCAGTTTCGCATGCCGTACCGGCACCTGGTTGACCAGACGTCCCTGCAGGTTGAACAAACCGATCTGCCGGTTTTCGGCGGAGAGCGGTAGCACCACCGAACCCTGAAACGGCGCGCATGAAACACGCATGCCGTTGTCGCCGCCGATCGATCCGGTACGCCCCGGCTTTATTTTTTGAACGGGAAGAAGGTCCTTGCCGATCCGGTAGATATGCACGGCGTTTTTCCGGAAGGTGTCCCTGAAGGTATTGCCGGTGGAACTGATCGTCCTGTTTTCCCCCTCAACGTTTACGGTCCTGCCGGAGAGCCCTTCCACAGTAAAGATTGCAGGAATACTGTCCGGTTCCCTCCAGTTGGCATAGCAAGCTGAAGAGTCTGGTTCGGTCAACCGTGCGGTAAACAGATAGATGGAAGTGTCGCTACCAACCACATGATCCCTGCGCATGCAATCGACCCGATTGCTGGGCGCCGTTGCGTTGGTGGTCACCGTTTTTTGGGGAGGAGGTCCCAGAATCACGGCGCCGAACCTGACCATCTGGCGGTAGAAAATCCCCATAGCTTCAAAACTCTCCCTGGGCGTATCGCCGAAATATTGGAACCAGTTGATCCCTTTGGCGCCGTGTATCACCGTAAGCCATGCCTCCATGAGGATCTGCCCGAGCGTCGGAGCTGGGGTCGGTCGGTCACCAATGTCCTGCACTTCGATAAACGACATGGCCGGAATCAGGCTATAATTATTGGCCAGCATTCGGTCGAACGCCGCGATATATTCCGCCATCACCCTTCGCTGGTTAAGCGAGGCGTGGGTGCCGAAATGGATCGGATAAATATCGAACCCGCTCACGTCGAAACAAAAATGCTTTTTTCCGCCGAAATACTGGTCACTCCAGAGATAATCCACGTACGTCCGCGGTGGGTCATAATATGATAAATAATCAAATCCGTACATGTTGCAGGTGACCGGATGGTGCGGGTCGTTAACATGGCAGAGATACGACCAGGCGTCCATTACCTCCGCCGACACCTCGGCTGCGCGCCCACCCAGATTGGGCTCGTCCTTCCACATCCACATTCCCATCATGGGTTTGTTTTTCGTGGCGTTGACATACTCAACAATCTTCGCCGGACTGGAGTTCTTTTCATAATCGATAGCACCCTTGCCGTCCCAGCGTTCAGGCCCGAGGATGAATAGATTGTACCGTTCCGCTGCCGTGAGGTAGTCGGTCCAGGTCGCCACGGTATGGCTCGGATACCATCCTACCCCGTAACTGCCGTTTGCGTACTTCCCGGCCCAGGCCGGGAACTCTTCGGTACTCAGAAGCCACGGCGTTACGGGAAAAAACGGCTTCCCGTTCACCCACATCGAATTGTTTTCATCGATACCGACCCGGGGCGCACCGTCGTAGGGCTTGTCGATCCGTTCCTTGATGTACGATATCCGCTCCCGCGAAGGATTCAGCAACTCGGCCAGGAGATAATAATTACCCGAGGGCAGTTCGGCATTCTTTAAAAGGAACCGTTCCTCCTTCTGGAGCCCCGTTTTATCGAGGAGGCTGGTGACGATACTGCTGTCGGCGCTCCTTCTGACCGTCACCCGGAGGGTGTTCTGTGAATTGCCCGTAACGGAGGCCGGTATCTGCGCGTAGATATATTGCGCTATTCTCGCATGGAAAGGCGCGCGCCAGAGTTCGAATCCCTGCAGGGGCGTTTCGCCGGACACGGTCACGTAAACAAAGGCGCTGTCTTTGGTCCGGTCCGCATCCGTGACCCGCAGCATGACCCTGAATCTCCCCGGTTTCATGAATATATGGGTGCAACATATCCCGGTATGAGCGCTTGACGAGGTGGGAAATCCGATCTTAAGCGCACACCCGTCGCCGAAATCCCATTCATAGGTGGCCCTCTGCATGTTGCTGATGTTTGTCGACCGGTCGGCGCTGAGGTACAGGGGTTCTCCGATTTCCATGAGCGTATCGGGCAAAAAAGAGATCCGGGCAACCGGAACGGCGGAAATGCTGATTGACAGAAGCAGCAGCAACAGGGTCACTTCCTTGTAACGGAGAGACATACATGGACTCCTTTTAAACGGTTACTATTCAGGTACCACATTCCTAACGACAGCAAAGGTCTGCAAACCACGGGTCCTTTGCTATAAACATACTATTGATAATTTCCATTTTCCACTAGTACCCTGATAAATGATCAATTTCTTAGTAAGGCAAGCTTACCAATAACCGGTTATAGTTAAACGGGTTAGAGCGCCCCTGCAGGAACCGGATTTCAATTCGGATGGAGTTGAATCGTATCGGTTCAGGAAAACACTGTTTTGATTGTCATACCGGCGTAAGCCGGTATCCAGTTGCCGGAATTAGCTGGATTCCGGCTTTCGCCGGAATGACGTTTTATTCACGTTCGTCTTTCCCGAACAGATACTCACTTTCATTGCCCTGAGGGGTATTTCACAGGAAAGAATAGCGTTATAGGGAAGGTCTACAACTCGACAAGCGCTCCCTGGGACACCATTGACCGGTCGCACGCTTCGAGCATTTTTACCACTTCAAGGCCGAGGTGCCCGTCACTGAGGGGTTTTTTACCGGTCAGTATGCAGTCGATAAAATGGTCCACTTCCAGCTTCAGGGCTTCTCTCTGGTCAAGTTTCGGGACCCACATGTCCCCGGTCCGGTAATGAACCAGCAAATCGTAGATACCTTCGGCATTGGTCGTGGTCGTATCGACCCCTTTGTCGTAGATCCTGACCTTTTCGTCGGGATAGACGTCATTCCAGACCAGCATTTTTTTACTGCCGCCGATGAGCGTCATGCGTAATTTGACCGGCGAGAGCCAGTTTACGTTGAAATGGGCCACAAGATTGTTCTGAAAATGGACCGTTATATACGCGGTATCTTCAAACTTGCCGACATGGGCTTTTCCCGTTGCGCTTATGGCCACAGGTTCTTCGGGAAGCACGTACCGCATGATGGAAAAATCATGCGGGGCCAGGTCCCATACGACATTCACGTCATGCTGGAAAAGGCCGAGATTGACGCGGGTCGAGTCGTAATAATAAACATCACCCATCTGCCGGGAGTCGATCAGCTCCTTTGCCTTGCGCACGGCGCCGGTAAACAGAAAGGTATGATCCACCATGACGGTTCGCTGTTTTCTGGCGGCAAGGTCGATGATGATTTTTGCCTGGTCCACGGTCTGGGTAAACGGTTTTTCCACAAACAGGTGTTTGTCGTGTTCGAGCGCATGCATGGCAAGGTCAAAATGCGCCGAAACCGGCGTCACGATGGCAACGGCATCGATCGCAGGATCATCGATCACCTCGTTTGCGTCGGAGGCCACCTTGATCGACGGATAGAGCTTCCTGACCTTCATTAAAACATCGGTATTCTTGTCAGAGACCGCGACAACCTCGGCATCGTTGGCGGCCATGAAATTTCTGACGATGTTCGGCCCCCAATACCCATACCCTATGACTCCGATTTTCAGCGACATGCCTCCTGCCTTTCTTTCCTTCCCTGCGAGGAGCAGGGGATCATCGTTGATGATACACCAGACCCATCACCCGATCATGGGCTGATGATATTCTTTCCCCTTAAAAAAAACAAGATGTAACCGTGCGCGTTTAAAAACGGTCCTTGTCCTTAAGACCGGGATCACAGCATATCTTTTTTCCCGTTCCCTTTTTCAGCAGAAGAAAAATATATGTCGTGGGGATTGGCGGCAATATCCCGATGCGGCAAAACGATCCGACGTTCTTCAATCATTTCTTCCCTGCCAGCATTTCATTCATCGCGCCGGTCCGGTATCCCTGCACGTCGATCGCCACGAAAACGAACCCGGCCTTTTTGCCGGCATCGCTGATCGCGGCACGCATCGTCCATGCTTTTTCAATTTCCTCCGGCGCGACCTCTATCCGGGCAAGATCCTGATGGCTGCGGACGCGGAATTGCCTGAATCCAAGACGTTTCAGCGCCTCCTCCGCCCTGGCGACACGGTCAAGTTTTTCCCGTGTGATTCTCTCGCCATAGGGAAAACGCGAGGCGAGGCAGGCATACGACGGTTTTTCCGCTGTCGGCAGCCCTCGCTCACGGGAAAGCGCCCGGATATCCTCCTTTGTCAATTTCGCTTCGCAGAGCGGCGACAC
>JAFGOU010000295.1 GCA_016926315.1 Chitinispirillaceae bacterium | reverse complement strand
GTGGTTTGTCGAACTGCTGCGCCGCTTTTCGCTGACCTGTTCCCTGCTGACCCCACAGACCCCCTTCAAAGCCGCTGACGGCAACCCGTTTTCCGGAGACCAGCTCTTTATCGTCGCCGGATCCATGCTCGATGAAGAGCGCCATGCCGCCGGTATTCTGGAGGCGGCATGGGACCTGGTCATTGTTGACGAAGTACACCACCTGCATCATGGCACCAGAACCTTTACCGTGCTCTCGCTTCTCGCGAAGAAACAGTGCGGACTGATATTGTTAAGCGCTACGCCCGAACAACTCGGCCGCAAGGACCATTTCTACCGGCTCCAACTGCTCGACCCTGAGCGGTATCCGTCGTGGAGGGAGTATGAGAATGAGATGGAACAGTGGCGCGCGGTCTCAAAGGTCATCGAGGAGCTGGAATGGAAAGGTGCCGGAGAAGCACGTTCCCCTGAAATGCCGATCGTTACGCTCCCCCCCTCCACCCTGCCTGGCCAGACAACGACCGTAGCGCTGACGCTCGATGAATTGATCGACCTGTACGGCACCGGACGCGCGGTATTCCGTAACACCCGCCGCAATGTCGCCGGATTTCCCGGGCGTATCGTGGACATTGCCCGGCTGGAGTGTTCAGGGCGGACCGCCGGGGCCGTAGCGCAGGAGTTCCTCGACGACATGGGCGGCACCGAAGGCGAGCGGCTAAAGGACGACGACCCCCGCGTCGCCTGGCTTGTTGCCATTCTGAAAAAATATCGCGATGAAAAAATACTGGTCCTCTGCACCACCCGGAAAAAAGCCGAAGCGCTCAGGGAACTGCTCCTGGCGGCCATCAGGATGGAAATCGCCCTGTTTCATGAAGAGATGACCATCATCCAGCGGGACCGCCAGGCGGCGTGGTTTGCAAAGGATAACGGCGCGCGTGCGCTCATCTGCAGCGAGGCCGGAAGCGAGGGGCGAAATTTCCAGTTCTGCCGCCACCTGGCGCTGTTCGATCTGCCGACGGACCCGGAACTGCTCGCCCAGCGGATCGGCCGGCTCGACCGGATCGGCCAGAAAGCCGCCATCCATATTCATGTCCCCAGCCTCATCGGCACGGTCCAGGAGATCGTCTGTCGCTGGCATCACGAAGGACTTGGCACCTTCGCAGCCAATGTTCCTGCCGCGGGCAGGGTGTATGAAGAGGTCGGCGACGAACTGGCGCTGCTACTCAGGGAAGACAACGGCAACCGTTCGGCCGCGGCAACGGCATTTCTTGAAAAATCCCGCGCTCTCTGCGCCCGCTACGCCCGTCAGATCACCGATGCCCGCGACCGCCTGCTTGAACTGGCTTCGTGCAACCAGGAGCGCGCCCGGAAACTGATCGACGATATTCAACGGGCGCACCGGTCAGGGCTGGCGCAGCGTATCGCCACCCTTTTGTTCAAGCATTACGGGATTGTGGCCGAAGAGGGTGAGCCGCGCACGTTTATCCTGAATACGGAATACCTGACCGACCACTCCTTTCCCCTGCCGCGGGCCGAAACCCCGGTGGTCACCTTTGATCCATCCACTGCTCTTGTGCGCGAAGAGGTGGAATTCCTGACCATCGACCACCCTCTGGTGAGGGACGGGCTCGCCCTGTTCCTTTCCGGAGGCCGCGGCAGCTCCGTGATAGCTCGGAGCGACGCTCCGGAGGCGCCGCCCCTGCTTCTTGAAGCGGTGTATATCGTCGAGTGTATCGCGCCGGCGCATCTGCAAAGCAACCGGTTCCTTCCGCCGGAACCCATCACGGTCAGGGTCGACCATACCCTGCGCGACCGGACGGCGGAACTGGAACACGCCGCTTTCCTGGACAGGGTCAAAGCCATGCGCCCGATACCGGGCCTTGACGAAAAGGTCAAACCCATGCTCGAACAGGCCGCATCGCTGGCGACCCTGTACCTGCGCCGCCGTATCGAAGAGGCTCTCGGGAACATCGACCGCCTCTATTGTCACGAAATTGAACGGAGCGCGCGACTGCGAGGGCGGTCTGGCCTTAATCCGGGAGACGAAACGGCGTATCTGGAAGAGCAGCGACGCGCGCTTACCGAACACGTCGGGAACGCACGGGTACGCCTGGACGCGTTGCGGGTGGTGGTAGGGCGGTCTTAACCCGAACAGACGGAAACGAACAGGCGCCGGAGGCCATGAATATCCATCAAATACAGGTCCATTCCGTTTAACGTACCGTTGTTATCGTAGCCGGTCAAAAATAATACCAGATTGAGCTGTACTCATCGGCGTTTTCCCTGTCCTTCTGCAGGCGCTTGAGATAATCATAAATCGACACGTCGGTATACAGGTAATCGCTGGAAAAGGTAAGCCGTGACTCCCAGGGATAAAAACGATACACTCGCCGTCCGTCGGCAAGCACCATCGTCGGTTCGTGGTCCTGCCAGGCGACGAGGTACGATTTGCCAAGCCTCGGCACATTAAAAACAGGATAATCGGTCCGGGCAAGGCCGGGCATAAGCCGTGCTTCCTCCTTGTGTTCCTGTTCCAGCCGCGCGATCGGAACACGGAAGTCCGTTGTTTCGTTCTTTCCCTTGGTATTAAAGGTGTAATACGGGTCGATACCCGATAATTTAAGCAGCCAGCGGAGATACGCCGTCTGGTACCGTTTGCTCGTATAGTACGTAAATACCTGCTGGTTATACACGCTGACGCCGGCGCTACGTATGCCTTTTACGGCATCCACCAGTTCGGGCGTGATTTCAAGAGGATATTCCACATGGGTCATTATCGCCAGTTCTCTTTTACCGGGTTTATGATATTTTTTAAGCAGCTCAACAAACCCCTCATTGATCCTAAAGGGGACGGTGACCAACGCCCTGGTCCCGATCCTGATGCGTTCGATATGGCGCATCCCCGCAAGTTCACCGATCAGCCAATCAAGATAGCTGTTGCTGAGCGTGAGCGGGTCTCCGCCGGTGACCAGTACTTCGCGTAAATTGGTGTTCCGGCGTATCCATGCTATCGCCCGTGTGACGATTTCGCGGGAGACCTGTGCGCTCCCTATATCTTTGATCTCCCAGTTGCGCTGGCAGTAGACGCATATCTGCGGACAGGAGTCGTATGGCTTGAGAATGACGATCTGAGGGTAGCGTCGTGTAATGCCGGCAACAGGGCTGGTCGCTTTTTCACCCATGAAGTCCATATCGTCGCCGGATTCTTTACTATGGCGGATGTTCTCACAATACGTTACCGACGGAATGACGTGCGCCCTGACGCCTCGGTCGAGTTCACAGCGTCCTTTTTTGTTAAAAAGCGACAAATAGTAGGGGGTGATCTGCACCGGGATACCGTATTCCCCGGCCCTGGCCAACCCCTGCAGTTCATCAGGCTCCAGCTTCACGATGTGCCGGATCGATTCGGCGTCCTTGAAAACATTTTTCAAATGCCACCGGTAATCGTACCAGTCCGACGACGTGCCACCGAGAACCTGAAGGATCTCCTTTTTCACCTTTATCTGACGGGCCGCAACCCCAGGATCGAGCCCGTCGGAAAAACGGCTGAATTGTTCATAGAGCCACCGCGCGTATGCATCGAGATGCTTCGATCGTTGCGTGGGATTTTTCCCTTCGGAATCTCCCAGATGTTTAAAATGCTTGCTGGCAATTGCCGACCTGCTGTTTATACCCTTGACAAGAGCTATAAACTCGCACAAGAACCCTTCGCCGGCATCTTGGAGCGCGCCATCGTTTGCCCGTGCAATCCGCCAGAGCAGCTTAAGGGCCGAAAACCGGCATTGTTTTTCGTTTTCCGTCCTGATGATATTTTTAAAAACCCGGATGCACTCCTTGGCGTTGTTGCGTTCGATGATATGACGGGTGACCAGCGACCGGACCGAAAGTATATTAAAATAATGGGATTCAAGATCGTTCAAATAATTGAACAGGAATTCACGGGCTTCATGCAGGTTTTCCGCTTTTTTCAGGAGCCGGTGTATCTCCGGGTCCTGCGACCAGAGCTCCCTCACAAGACCTTGCTTGTCGAAATTCATCAGCTTGACCAGAGCGGCCTCCTTTCCATAACCTCTTTGTACAAATGAACGTCATTCACTGTCACCGTCCTGTTTTCACCCACCACTCTATTCTTTTCCGTAATTCAACGGCGTCGACCGGTTTGACCAGGAAATCGACCATGCCCGCATCGAAGCATTGTTTACGATCGGCGCTGAAAGCGCGCGCGGTAAGGGCGATGATCGGCGTGGAGAGCTTCATTTCCCTGGTGATGATGCGCGCCGCTTCAAAACCATCCATGACCGGCATCTGGATGTCCATGAGAATCACCGCATAGCCGCCCGACGAAAGTTTTTCTATCGCTTCACGGCCATTACTGACCAGATCAGCCTCGCATCCCATTTTTTTCAGCAGGATGGTCATGAGCTTCTGGTTAAAATGGTTGTCCTCGATCACCAGCACCCTGACGCCATCGAGCGGTGGCTGAAATGGATCGGTTTTTACCTGAGCCGGAGGCGTGAATCCGGTCAGCGGTTCGATGAACCTCGTAAGCGGAAGGGTCACGACGAATTCCGAACCCTTGCCCACCTCTGACTGAAAGGTGATGGAACCATTCATGAGGCCGACGATCGAACGGGTGATGGAGAGTCCCAGCCCGGAACCGGCATATCCGGGCCGGGAGGAGGTATCGAGTTGCGTGAAGGGCTCGAAAATCTCCCCGAACTTCCCGGCAGGAATGCCGATACCCGTGTCTTTTACCGAAAGACGCATCAGGGCAACGCCCGGTTCGGCCTCGTCGACTTCTTCGACCCGCACGGTCACCTGCCCGCGCTCGGTGAACTTGATCGCATTGCCGGCAAGATTGAGAAGGACCTGCTGGATCCGCACCGGATCGCCCCGGAAGGTCCGATGGGCATCCTGCTGATAGTCGAGCCCGACGGTCACGGCGCCGGACTGGACACGGTCCTGCAGCATGGTGACCACGCCGCCCGCTATCTGCTCCAGGTCGAATGCGCTGTTGTCGATAACCACCTTGCTTGATTCTATTCTGGAAAGGTCGAGGATATCGTTGATAAGGGCGACCAGCAGGTTTCCGCTTTCGGTTATCGCCTTGACAAATTCCTCCTGTTCATCATTGAGCGCGGTCTGCCTGAGGAGACCCGCGAATCCGATGACCGCGTTCATGGGGGTGCGGATCTCATGCGACATGCGCGCGAGGAATTCGCTTTTGGCCCGGGTCGCCGCTTCGGCCTTCTCCTTGAGGACCTCGAGACGCTTCATCATGAGGCGCAGTTCGGCAGTGCGTTTCTCCACCTCGGATTCGAGGTTCCTGAGGTGGTCGCGGTTGGCGCACCCCAGCTCCCATTTCCTGGTGACGGCAAGGGTGAGCTGCTTGACCATTACCCAGTCAAAGGGTTTTTTGATAAAGAGCAGGCGGTCGGCGGGACCGAGTTTTCGAAGGAGTTGTTCCCATGAATAATCGGAATACGCGGTGCAGATTACGATCTCGAGGTGGGGATGCCGCACCCAGATCCGCTCAATGGTCTCGAGGCCGTCGATGCCCGGAGGCATGCGGATATCCATATACACCAGCGCGTACGGCGCACCGCGCCGTTCCGCGGCATCGATCATCACTATCGCTTCTTCGCCCTGAAAAGCGCTGTCGATGGAATAGACCGGCAGCCGTCCCAGACCTTCCGCACCCTCCTCCTCCCGCTCTCCAAACAATTCACTTTCAAGCCTGCGGGTTTCGTCGTCTTTTCGATGAGCGTGCGCAAGGAGTATCCTTTTAAAATCCGCATGGATGTCCGGATTATCGTCGACAACCAGAATCCGTTTTATTGAGCCGTCATTATTCATTTCTCCCACAACATCCACCCTTTCACCTTACCGGATAGCAAGATACCGGATTATGCCATTATACCATTGTTTTCCGGAAACCGGGTACCCCCCTGGTCCAGCGGAAAAGTAATAATGAGGGAAGCCCCCTGGTCCGCCCCCCCGCTTTCCGCCCACATGCGCCCGCCCATCTCCTTTATATAATTGACGCTGGAATGCAGACCAAACCCGTGCCCGTCGGGTTTTGTCGTATAACCGAACGAAAAAATGCGTTTCAGGTTTTCAGGAGGAACGCCGCAGCCGGTATCGCAAATCGTGATCCTGACATCTCCTCCGGCGTCGCGCCGAAGCGAAACAGTCAGGGTCCTTGCGCCGCCCGGTGACCCGCCCTCCATCGCCTCCCTGGCGTTCTTGATGACGTTAAAAAGAGCGTGCATCAGCTTTGACTTCTGCACATTGATCCGGGGTAATTGTTCATAGTGACGCAGAACCGTTATTCCGGCCCGATCAAGCGCCCCGGCATGAATGGTCAATGCATCCTCCACCAGATCCACCGGCGAAATTTTCTCAGTCAACCCTCCCTGTGCCGCATAGCTTTGCTGTGCGGCGATCACGGCCCCGATATCGTTGACCTTTTCAATAGTCCGTTCGATGTCCCTGCCGAACGTTTCATGCAGGTTCCTGATCGACGATTCTATTTTATCGAAGTACCGCAGCAGCTTTCCGCCCTGCGGATCGTGCGTCAGAAACCTATCGAGGTCGGCCTCGTGGCTGCGAAACAGCTCGTTCGCGCGCGAAAGACCGCTCAACGGGTCGCACCGGAGCGCGTCATCGATTGCTTCGATGGAGGTACGGACCGAATTGAGCAGATTTCCCACGTTGTGCAGCGTTCCGGTGGCCACGTCGGCCATGCCAGCCTTATGCGCCTTGTCAACGATCTCTTTCTGCGCCGCCTCGAGCTGTTCCGTACGCTTTGCCACCATGGTTTCGAGTTCTTCGGTATAACGCTTGACCGTCTGCCGCATGATATCGAAATTGCCCGCCAGCTCGCCAATCTCATCCTTGGAAACCGGCAGGACCGGTTTGGAGTAGTTGCCGTGCGAGATGTCGGCCGCCGCCCTGGTGAGTTCCTCGATGGGGTGGGTGATCGCATTGGTATGGCGCGCGATAAACCGGCGGCCCGCGATAAACATGAACCCGGCGATGACGATAAATACGCTTCCCAGCAGCGCACCCTGAACAATCGTCTGCCGACGCAATTCCATGATCGCCTCCTCCATGGTTTTTGTAGCGATCCCATACCTGATACTGCCGAATTTCTGGCCGTCCTCTCCGGCCACCGGAGCGGCAAACGCGATGTGCGGCGGCAAGCCGTCCTCACCGTTTGTCC
This sequence comes from Chitinispirillaceae bacterium, assembly GCA_016926315.1. The sequence continues at coordinate 7,263 of JAFGOU010000295.1, read as the reverse complement.
GCAGAAAGGAGGCGTAGTTCAGGTTTTGCGCCCAGCGGCTGACCGGGTCGTCGAGTGTCCGCCGCTCCTGGATGGAGCCCTCGGGATGCGCATGCGTCGCCCATACCCACGGCTGTCTTACCGTGTCCATATACATTCCATACACCATCGTACTGTCGTTATTCACCGTGGAGGCGACGATCTCCCTGATTCCGCCGAACGCGTTGTCTTCGGCCATTCCCCGGAGGGCAAGACTGTTGTTGAATACCAGGGTCATACCCTTGTCAAGAAGCGCGGCTTCGATCCGTTTTTTCGTATCGCTGAACCGCTGATAGGCGGAAAAAAGGGTCAGCGCTCCGCCCAGGGCGATAAAAACGACCAGCGCCGCTGAAATCATGAGGGCCGCAAAAGCGGTCATTTTCTGACGTATGCTTTCCTGTTTCATGGTAATGACCGGTCTATTTGAGGATCCTGTCGATCCCCGAACATCGCTCCTCGGGTACGTTATACCATTTCCGCGCTTGCCGGAAATTGAGGATTTTATATACCGCCAGCGACGGCTCGTTGTTGTCGGGCCCCGCCTTCCATCCGTTTTCCCTGGCCTTGAGGATAAGCGAAGCGGTCTGGACGCCGAGCGCTTCATGATCGGGCAGAACCGCGATCGTACCAAAATCAAGGTCCGGGGCGACAAGCGCCTCAATGCCAACGATAACGGGCCTCCGGTGTTTTTGTACCTGCGGTATCCAGCTGTTCATCAGGAGCGAAGGTGAAAGAAGGACATTGTCATTGGGCACCCAGAGGACGTCGACCTTCTCCTTTTCCAGCAGATCGACAAGTGCCCTCCTGACATGGTACCACATGAAAATACTCTGGTCCGGAAGGCTACGGTTGATGATGAACAGGTTTTCGCGCAGACATGACTCCCGGTTCCGTTCCACCATCCCGGCCATGAGCGAACGATGGACCACCCCGATCTTTCTGATCGGTTTGCCGAGGATGGACCGGAGATTCACTGCAGAGGTGACAATGGGTATTTCATAGGAAATCGCCCCGGTATTGGGCATCCCTGCAATCGCTTCACCCACGAGAATACCCATAAGCGCGACGGCAAGGGGCCCCCCTTTCAGGGGATCCGGCCGCGCGGTCAGCCAGGCGCGATACTGTTCAATCGCCCTGTTGTCCATAAGAACCACCGCGGAAGGTTTATAGTTCCGAAGCGCCTGTTCAATGGTTTTGCCGCGGTCGCCGACAATCGCCTCATTAACCACCGCCTCATTACCGAGATCATCAGCCATGCCCCTGACCACGTCCCGGAACTGGCTTCCCTCGGGCCGCACCACAAGCACCGACGTCTGTGCCCCTCCCTGACTCGTCAGCATAAGCAGGAAGACGAGCGCAGCCGCAAGGACCAGGCCCGGCAGCGGAAGATAACGAAAGCGCTTCAGTAGAGTTGTTTCCATTTATCGATCTCCAACACCTTGTTGATATTCTGCTTTATCACCTGCACCGCGTTCTCAAGCGCTGCCGGTTCTCGCTTATCGCTCACCGCGCAGACAGCCAGACCGGTTTTGCAGCCGGGAAGCCGCGTGACCACGAGGTTCAGGTAGGTGATTTTGGTAAAATAAGGCACAGTGCTTTCACCCACGAAAATCGCCTGCGCCTTGCTGAAAGTCAGCATGGGCAGCAAATCCTCGATTTTTATGACACGATAAAGGTCGAGCGGCCGGCCGAGCAAGTCAGACATATAGCGCTCGGTACCACTTCTGCCCAGAAAATCGACCACGCCGATCCGTATCGAGGGAAGGCTGTCGTACGGTATGACCTTGTCAATGGAAATCAGCACGCAGGACTCTTTCTCCTCTCCCTGCCGCACCCCCCTCATTATTTCCGAATAGCGGAGCAGCTCCCGCAGCACGGGCGGCTTGGTGATAATGAGGTCCGGATTGTCGGATTCGGCCCTCTGCTTGAAGTCCTGGTACCGGCCGAAGACCGTCACCCTGATCCCCGGGCAGGCTCCGCTGATTTTCTGGGCCATGATGGACGGGCGCATGGTGGACGGGTAAAAAACATAAAGAGAGCTTCCACCGCGGACACCGGTCATTGCCGGTGCCGACGCTGAAACCAGTAGCAGGAGAGCAAAAAAAGCGCGCAACAGAGGGTTCCGGTCGCGGTACCGCCGGGGAACGTTCCTTAAGGGTGAATGACCATCAATTGTATGAAATACGGCCATTACAATAAATTAAATTATAATCGCTAATAAAGGTGGCTTCCCATGCGACCGCCCCATGGAATGTCCGACGAGGCGGTTGCATGAGCTTCTATATGGTACCGACATCCCATACTGGGTGTTCAGGCGACACGGCGTTCCATACCAAGGGTATCACAATGGCGGACCTTCCGTTGCTGTTTCGTACTGTCATAATGGTGTTTTCAGCCACCGCACTTGCAGGCTTTTCCCAGACAAGTTATGCGGAAAATACCTCCCCGGCGCCATCGCTCTCGGATATGAAAGGCCTTTCCCTCAATGACCTTTTAACCATGAAAGTGACCACGGCCTCCAAATCCGATGAAGACCTCCTGACCGCCCCGGCTACCGTCTACGTGATTAACAGCGTTGAAATCGAACGCTATGGATGCCGCGACCTCAGGGATATCCTCGAACTGTTGCCCAATTTCGACAACTACTGGCACGGAATAAAGGTGGACGGCTCAGCCCGAGGTTTTCAAGGGATACTGGACCAGGTTACGTTTCTTATCAACGGCAGGGAATTTATCGAGAACCGTACCCAACAGGCGTGGATCATGGACCATAGCCTGCCGGCGGGAATGATCGAGCGTGTCGAGGTGGTGATGGGCCCCATGGCCACCCTTTACGGCGCACATTCGATGCAAGGGGTGATTAATGTGGTGCTCAAGACCGAGGACCCGGCGCAAAAAAACGGCGGCAACCTGACGGCAAGCTATGCCGGCGGCGACCGCCGGTTTATCCAGGGGTTGTACCGGAGGCACGCCGAAAACCTTGACCTCGGCGTCAGCTTTTCAAAGTATACTTCGGTAAACGCCTTTGAGAGGTACCGTTCTTTCAATGCCGATGATTTTTTCTCGCGTCAACCCGCCCTCGATTCCATCCGTTACAAAGGGACGCTCCCGGTCGGCGACGACCAGCAGGTCATCAACGCATTTGCGAGCATCGGTGACGCGGTGAGCGGGTATGGTCAGCTCTATGCAGGGTATAACTACTGGGAGACCCAGACGCTTTTCGGCATGGATAACCCGCAGTACGACCATATCGGCAACCAGTATAACGGGTACAATAAAATGCCCTTTGCCGGCTGGCGAAAAGAGGTAACGCGGGCGCTCTCGTGCAAAACGGAGTTCCAGTATCAGGATGATCTCGTCCTTGTAAGGTACCCGGTGAATGATACCATCAACGACGCGACCATCTGGCTCCAGGAGAGCTACTATACCAAAGGACGCCGGTACACCGGGACCTCCCAGGCCAACTGGAAACCCTTCAACCGACTGCACCTTGTGGCCGGGCTGGAGTATAACCGGCGTATCGTCGGTCCCGCCAAAATCCGGGACTACTTTGTCGTTCCCCTGCCGGACGACACCTCCGATATGTCCAGTCCCCGGGTCGATATGCGCTCCTATTCGGGATTCATGCAGGCACGGTTTCTTCCCTGGAAGTCGCTCAACCTCCATTACGGCCTCAGAATCGCCGACGAATCCTTTGCCACGCGTACCGCGCTGCATCATGCCGCCGCCGTCTACACGCCCTTTTCCGGCACCGCGCTCAAAGCCATTTTCAGCCAGGGATTCAGGCCCCCTGGATTCATCGAGATCACCAACAATCCGGGCCAGCCGGCCATCGACCCCATGGCCATGGATAATTACGAACTCAACTACTCTCAGCAATGTTCCCTGGGTTCATTGCAGATACTCAATTCGGCATCACCGTATTACATGATAGAAACCAACCGGTTTGTGATCGAACGGATTTCCGGAGGCGCCAATGATTTTAAAATCACCAGGAACCCGGATTATTCGGTCCGGGGTTTCGAAAACATGCTCCGGGTATCCTTTGGCCGGGTCAGCGGTTTTGCCAGCGCACGATGGGCCGATCCGGACTCCGAATATACCGTTGCCACAAAAGACACGATCCACACCGACCCCTCCACCCAAATGGCGAAAAAACTCAAACAGGTGCCTGCCTATCGGGCAAAACTCGGATTGGCCTATTCATCAGGTGACCACCTTACCTTTTCCGGCTGGGTGAATGGCATGAGCCGAACCAAGGTAGCCGCTCCCAAACAGGGGGGCTGGGAAGCCAACGGGTTTGAGGTGTATACGGTCAAACCATCCGTCATTGCCTATCTTAACATACGCGCAGCCGGATTCAAGATAGGATCGGGTGAAATCGCCGCAAGCCTGTTCTGCGAAAACCTGTTCAATACCACCTACTACTGGCCCTACCCGTCACAGGGAACCCGCTGGACCATCATCGGCGCGCCAAGAATCATTCAGGCACAGATCGAATTCAGCTTTTTCTGAACAAACCGGAGAGATTGAATAATAGGTTATTGTTGAAATAAAGGCGGTAAGCGCTTTGGCCCTGGCAACCACCACTCCCTGAGCGCGACAAGGGAGAAACTATCCGTAAAAGAAATGTCTACAGCTTGAATGAACAGCAGGTTCGCTGCAAGGTGGAAGTGCCCATGGCGCGTTGTGGCAGCGCAGCTTCAGGGGTCGCGGTCTCCCGGCCATACCTAGTGTCTGTCCGGAAAGTCCTCCTTATGACGTCATACCGGCGAAAGCCGGTATCCAGCTAACGAAAATTGTCAGAAACCCTGGATTCCGGCGTTCGCCGGAATGACGAATGTTAAAATTCAGGGGTTTCCGGACGGGCACACCTATGCTCCGGATCTCTGTTGAGCTGCGCGCTCCCCCACCGCCAAAAAAACAAAAAGCCAGGATATACCTGGCTTTTTGTTCGCTTTTCCAACTCAGCCTCGTCAGGGCCGGTTGACTGTTGACCTGTTTCAACGATACCCGCTATCGGGTCACATAGACCATTTGCTTATGAGCGTATCCGCCGGCCTTGAAAACAACCAGATACGGTCCCGCGGCAGCAGCCGTTCGTGGATTTACGGAGTAAGTGCCCGCCTCCTGCTGCCGACCGATTATTTCCGATTGCAAACGGCCGTTAACATTGTAGAGACTCAGCGAAACAAACGCCGCTTTGGGCAATGAATAGGTAATGAGTCCCGTACCTGAAACACGGAAGGCAAAAGTGCTTCTGATAGCATGCTTTTTGGCAGGGATAACGGGATCTGCTTCGGTCGCATTCCATAGTTTTGCGAGCAGGGCAAGCTTCCGTGCGTCGGTGCCTGACCAGGTACCCCAGCCGCTTTTGTTGGAGACAGGGTCGTAGGGAGTGGTGTAAATACCGTAGGTATCGCTGGATTCCGGGTTGATCGACCAGTAGAAGGAATGTAAAATCCCTTCCTTGATCAGATAGTTTACAAAGGCGTTCTGCCACTTCTCATCGGTTGTTTTGTCGGTGAGGTAGCTGTAACGTCTCTGATGGCGCGTCTCGGACCTGTTGGGCCAATCCATGTTACCGCCGAACTCTCCGATACAAACAGCATATCCCAGGGCCCTCAAGTACCCGAAGTGCTCATGCCATCCTGGTTCGAGCTTCGCCGGATCGATCTTGATCTGGCATTTCGCATCACCGAAGGCGTCTTCTACAAGGCCTTCGCACTCCGGCTGTGCATCCAGGTCCGCGAACATCGGCTGGGTACATACCGAAGGGCCATAGCAGTGCGGTGAGAACACCAGCTTGCTCTTTGGCATGGTCGGCGGATTGCTGCCCACTTCATACAGGTTCTCGCCCCAGTTGGGGTTCGTGGCCGTATTCCCGTGAGGTGTCTCGTTTTTCGTGTCCGGGCTGCCGTCCTGGTTACCGTTCGAGCCGCCGATTCCCTCGGCAAAGATCAGAATGTTGGGATTCACGGAACTGATCGCCGCATAGGCTTGATCGATGAGCGATCTCCATTCGCTCCAGCTGTAGTCCCACGGTTCGTTGAAAATGTCGATACCCATGATGTTGTCCACGCCCATTGACGCTCCCAGACCGGCCAGTGTCCTCAGGTCGGCAAGCCACTTCGCTACGTCGTAAGCCTGGATGCGGGTGACGGTACCCGGGTTCCCGGTCGCTCCACAGGAGCAATCCTCCCGTTTAAAGTCATAATCATCACGGTTTGCGTCTACATAAGGCGGACGAGCGTCCACCCGGCCCGCCCTCCAGCCCACATAGTTGGAGCAGGAGTGCATGTCAAGGAGGACGTAGAGGCCGGCGTCGGAACATGCTTTGATAACCGCCTTGAGTGCGTTGAAAGCGCCTTGGATACGCACTGATGGGGTATTTTTGAGGTACGGGTCCCTGCCCTGCGGGTCGTTGTCATTAAGGGTCTGGGGAGCAACCGGGATCCTGATGCTGTTAAATCCCATTCTTTTTATCTCGGCTGCATCGCTGGCGAGGGTGCGGCTGGTCGACGCCCAGAACACGTTGCCCATGTACAACTCCATCGGGGCCCCTCTCGGGTTTTTCTCATCGGTAGAGAGTTCAGCCCTTCCTTCGAGTCCGAACCAGGATCCACCCTTAATCCGGAAAACCGAGCCATTAAGGGTAATGTTGCCACTGGCATCGATCTCCCAGACATTCGCGGCCTGGGCTGCTGTAAAGAGAGTGAAAGCAAGGATTCCAGCGATTAAGGTTGCTTTGTTTCTTATACTCTTCATCGTTTACCCCCCGTTATTAGTTGGTTAATCGATTAAACAACATTTCATATCGGTTATTGCTGCGCGTATACAAGATAAACTTCTGAGTCATGATCGGTTAAACGCTGCGATCCTGAGCCTCACCATAATTAGTGCATGGAATGGGGCAAAAGTTCGATTTCACTTATTTTTTATATCAACAGGTTAAGAACTGACACCGTTTTTTTTGAACGATGTTCTATGAGACAACAAATAAATTCAATGATTTGGCTGGTTATTGACTGAAAGGCAATAGCATCTATCAGCAATTTTCGCCAGATTAGCGGCAGAAACAACGCTCCGCGTATCAAATCGCCGAAGAACTCGAAACCCTTGGCACACCAGTCAGCGTCAGTATGAAAAGCACCGTCTTGGAGATTATTACCCGTTACTGTAAGCGCTGGAGAATTGAAAACGGGATTGCCGAAGCGGTCGGATTCTTTAACCTCAACATGCTTT
>JAFGOU010000294.1 GCA_016926315.1 Chitinispirillaceae bacterium | reverse complement strand
GTCCAGCAGACCGGCGCGGGCATGAACGCGGTCGTTCCCTTTCGGCCGCTCTCGCGGTAGTAACGCCGTAACCGGACAACGATCTCCATGTCTTCGCACACCGTGTGGCGGCCGTGACCGATGGTGTTCGCCAGATACGGACCGAAGTTACGGGGGGTCAAAAACCCGTCGACCGCGCGCAGGTCATCGCGCCGGTAGACCGAAAAGGCGCCGGACATGATCAGCAGGACGCCGAAACGGCTCAACCCGATCTTTGATATCATGAACGATCTGATATATTCGGCGATCTGCCACAGCACCCACAGGTTGTGCGGCATGCGGGCGCTAGTGACGCGGTTCGCGGACAGGTGCAGGCCGTTGGCAGCCGCAAGCTGCCCGCCCGACACGAAGGTGCGCGGATCGTTTATCAGGGGGTGCAGCACCGCGCGCAGGGCTGACCGGTCGAGAATGGAATCGGCGTCGACCGTGCAGATATACCGGGCCGCGGAACGGTTGATGCCGGCGTTGATGCTGTCGGCCTTGCCGCCGTTTTCTTTGTCAATCACAACCAGGCGTCCGTCGATGCTTCGGTAAATGCCGCGAACAGGCGCGGTTTCGATAACCTGGCCGCCGGGAAGGCACGCTTCGGAGGGCAACTCATGCAGTTCGAACGCGGCCAGGACCTTTTCGAGCGTTCCGTCAGTCGAGCCGTCATTGATGAAAACAACGTCGTATTCCTTGTAGTCAAGATTCATGAGCTGCCGGAGACACGGCACGATCGTAACCGCCTCGTTGTAGCCCGGAACAACGATGGAGACCGGATGGCCGACGCAGGCGCTTTCGGGAAGCTCGTACCGGCGGCGGCGGCGGAAGACGGCGACCGCATAGATAAAAAGGAGGACATCGAGGAGCAAAAAGGTACAGAAGTACAGTATGAGAAGATTTTCGACGGTCCGCAGGTACAGTGACACAGAGCTCCCTCTCAAAGGGTATCTGGGGTTTCTAAGGCGGCGGATCTCTGTGCCCATAAAATATACTATCCATAAGATTTTTGGTGTGGATATCTTTCTGCGGTATACCTTTTCTGCCTTTTATCGGCATGTCCGATACCGAACCTTTCCACACTCCCTACCCCGTTGTTCCATCACAATGAAATGATCGCCCTCTGGTTTTTCCCCTTCTGAGAAAAACAGCCTGCCTTTGGTACCTGTTCCGCCCTTGCTATCCTCCAAATTATTATATGGTACTGGAAGGCAAAAAATAGTATGTTAAAACAATAAGGGCGCACCGTTAACTGACGTTTGACACTGGCAGCCCTGAAAGGGCTGTGCAGGTCAACCCGGAGCAATGCCCCGGGTTGATAAAAATTATGAATGACCATAGCCCGCTCACCCTCCCTGTTCCCGTTAAAATCCATGGGGGCAGGGATGGTGAACGGGCGTGTTTAAGAAACATCAATCACGTTAACCGGAAAGGACGGGTTTTCTCTCATTTTTAATCGCCTCAACTGCAGTTAGAGCGGACGACAGAAATAACGTGACCTTTGCTCGTTGAATCCCACATGTCGCCCCACTCTGAGTAACGATGCTTCGCGGTTCATGATAATGGGGTAGCATATGAAATCCATCATCGCCTCTATAGCCTCGCTTATCGCCTGCATAACGTTGGTGACGTGCGTTGAAGGACCCGATTGTATCGATCCGATTGACTCGGACGCTGTTATTGAGCTTGATACGGCAAGCCTGATACGAATCGTGCTCGAAACCGACACGATTGCCATGGTTGAGTTCTACTCGACGACCTGCCGGTATTGCATTCAGAGCGTATGGATTATCGACAGCCTTAACAAGGTGTACGGTGATTCAATGCTTTTCGCAAAGGTGAATACCGAGCTGTATAACGTGCTCTGGACGGATTTCCAGCTTGCCGAGATCCCCACGTTTATTTTTTATGTGCGCGGCAAGGAGCATACCAGGCGTACCTTCCATGAAATCCAGGGCGCAGGGGCAGAGTACGACTCGCTTGCCGCTCTGACCGAGGAGGTGCTTGCCCTGACACATCCTTTCGCAACCTGCCGGAAAGAAAAGAGTCTGGAACGCTGACCATGAAATGTCGTGCCGTCATTTTGTTTCCTAGTGCCCTTATCGTCGATGGGCGCGCATTCGCGCAAGGCTGAAAACACGAACGTGGCCGCGAGTGTGGCGCTCAAGCTGTAATGGTCGGGGTACTGTCCACGAACCCCACCGCGCCGTTCGCCTCACCAAGCGCCGGCACTCCCGAAGCACGGCGCAGGGATCATCAAGAAAACATATCTACCAGAGATCGCCCCAATGCCTTTAAAACCTCGGGGTCTTGGGCAAAGCCCAAGGGTGTTTTCCTGGCGGTCTGGCCACAATCTGTTGTGGTGCAAAAAAACGCCAATGCCCCTAAAAAAAATCGTGCGCTTTATGCAAAAAGGTAATATATTGCAAAAGACACGCTTGGCTTGTTTGATATCGAAACATTTCATTTAACCGTGTCGATTCTCATCTCAAAAAGGAGAGCGTTATGAAACTTAAGGCCATGATTCTTTCTGGGATTCTGGCTGCTGTCGCCTATGGGCAGCCCACCACCGTGGTATTGCAGCAGGGTCTGAACGGGTACGAAGGATGCGAAGATGCCGAGTTGCGCGATCCGAACCGGGGTATTTTTGGGAGGGGGCCTATAGAGGCCGAGCTTGTCGTATCCGAATACTGACCGGGCTGTCCCTATGCCCGTGCGGCATTACGCTTTGACCTCGGCTCGATTCCCTCAAACGCACAAGTATCCTCTGCCACGTTGGAACTGTATGCAATGCGCTATGCAGGCGGTTCCACGACCGGAGACTATACCGTATACAAGCTATCCCGCTCCTGGGTCGAGGCTGAGGCAAACTGGACAAACGCCTCGGCTATGTCAGCACCTATGTGGCACGCGCGACGTGCCCACGGTCTAATGGAGCCGTATGGGTACGGTACAACGTGCTTTCGGCAATTGCTGATTATGTAAAAAACCCTCAGAATAATTTTGGTTTTCTCGCCATCAATACCAGCAGGTCCCAGGGGATCTATTTCGCATCGTCTGAAAACAGAACCGCTGAGCAGCGGCCCAAACTCACTGTTACGTATGAATCATCCGCGTCCGTGACCGCGAGACCCGGGGTGAAAACGGGCAGCGCGCCAATCACGGCCCGGGCAAAAGGCAACGAACTTCATCTTTATGCAACCGGCGTGCAGTCGAATGTTGCCGTCTCGGTGTACCGTGCTGACGGCTCGCTGGTGCTTGTCCGTCAGGTCGCTCCCAATGGTCATGTAATTGTTTCAGGTCTCGGGGCCGGAGTATATATTGTCGGTGCAGGCCATGCACCGGGAAAAGGGTATACCGCTGTATCGATAGCGCCATAGAATGGTACGGTGCCAGTAATGACCTCTACTTCTTTACAACGCACGCGAACGGTTTTCCGTATCGCGTGCGTATTTTTCCTGTGCGCTTTTATGCTACAAGGGGCTGATACGCAGTCCGCCCGTTCCGACGCACCGTCGTTCAGCGCACGCGATATCAACAACAGGGTCGTTTCCATTGATAGCCTCCGCTCGCGCGGCCCGGTGGTCATCGACTTCTGGGCTACCTGGTGCGTTCCCTGCATGCTCGAATTCAAGGCGCTTACAAAGCTCGCTAAAAAATACAAGGACAAACAGCTCACCATTATCGCGGTAAGCCAGGACAACCCTTCTGAAATCGCAAAAGTGAAACAGCTGGCTGCCGCAAATAAATGGCCTTTTGTCGTGGTGATTGACGCAGGAAAAAAAATCGCCGCAAAATACCAGGTACGCTCCGTACCAGCGCTGTTCCTGGTACACACCGATGGAAAAATCCTTTACAGCAGCAGGGGATTCGTTACCGGTGACGAGGTCAAGCTCGAAGAGGCGATCCGTGAGCTTCCCGACACTCTCTAGATCTTTGTTTCCTCCCGCTTTTCTCGCCGTATGCAGTCCCGTTTTTATCGCGCTCGGTCTGTCCCAGGCCCTTGCACCGGACCTCGCCATAACCGGGGTAAATGAATTGCGCCTGTCGCGCGGGCATGACATTTCAGCAGACCTCCAGGACAAGCCCTGGGACTATCTGGTGAATACCATGGACATTACTGCCCAAGCTCGCTCCTTCTACACAAAACTGCGGTTTGACGTGCAGGAGCCGAGCATGGGGTTCAATCCGGTTGAGCCGGTATACCGGGAGTATCTGAGCAGGCGCACGTTCGGATTTGAAACCGCGCCCCTTACGCTCGAGGCGGGCCATGTGACCACACAGTTCGGCCGCGGACTCACGCTCAGCCTCAAGGAGGACCACGACATCGAGCAGTACGCAATTCTTGATGGCGTCTACGGAAGGATGCTCTATTCCTGGGTAACGATTCAGGGGATTGTCGGCCGTCCCTATCAGTGGTGCAACCAGCCGCTTGCACTCAAGACCCTTGATCAAACCGGGCTGGGAGATACCGTGGCGCTCATTGATGCGGCAAACCTGCGCATGCGCAACAATGTCGAAGGCGTGTACGTTGAGCTGTTCGATCCGGTCGAAAGGCCGCTGCTACCGTTTCTTTCAGCCTGCCAGGTCGGCGGAGGCTTGGTCCGGTATTCAACAGGTGTCGGGCCGCTGAAGCTTGGTTTTCACGATACGGTAATGATCGAGAGGCCGTTCTGGTATCAGGACCGCGAGACCTGGTATCTCCCTTCGACCTCAGTAAACGTGGCATACCGGGAATACGGCCTCTCCTTTGATCAAGCATGGATGACCGGCAGGATACATAATTATATCAATCCCATGGACAGCGTGCAGGGACCTTTTGACTCGGCGTTTGCCACGCCAACGGCTCCTTCCACCTATGTGTCGGCGAATGCGGCGCTTTACGGCGTCTCACTTCTAGCTGAGTACAAAAATTATCACTATGCCAAGACCGTCTTCTTTTCCGAGGAGATCGGTTCGTTTCTGATCCCGCCATACGTGCGGTATATGCATTCCTGGCACCTTCTGAACAAACACCTGCTTTCCAATCTCATGGACAATACCGTCGGCTACAAGGTCATGCTCAACTGGTCGCCGCTTGAGTCCTCGCTTTTAACCGCTGATTTCTGCTATGGCGGCCGCCACGGACGGGACAGCTGGTATGGCATCACGCCCAATGCTACCTATTGGGAAGCATACGCAGAGTGGTCCCAGGAGGCTGCGGACCGCATAACGACAAAGGTCGGCATGGATTATGGAAAACTTGACCCTGAGCAGCCAAAGGTGACGTTTCGCACCCTGGCGTGCCAGGTCAATGCCGGTCCTTATTGGAAGCGCCATTCGTTTGGCATTACCCTGGAAAGCCAGTTTAATGATAAACCATTTCTTGCGGAGCCGGATATGCAGGCCCTTAAGGAACTTATCACGCATGTCGTACCTGCGGACTCATTAAGCCCCTATATCGACCCGGTTTCAGGTGATACCCTGCACAAGGACACCCTGCTTTACGATTACCTTGTGCCGGATGCACAGCGTTCGTCCTATACCCAGCGCGGCCTTAACCTGCTCCTCACCCTGACCTATGGTTTCGCCCCATGGCTTACCATGAGCATGACACTTGAGCGTGAGGTCATGCTGGAAGATCTCGACAACATTCATGTAGTCACCGACATTGCATCACGTATCAATAACTACGCCTCAATCGGCATGGTGCTCAAGCCGTTTTCCAATAACACGCTCACGCTCGAATACGGTTCAATGAGCGGCGGGAAAAAATGCACGCTCGGTACCTGCGTTGACATGCCGGCATTCAGGGGATTTAAAATGAATTTTACCAGTATGTTTTAGGCGCTATAGGCGTTTTTCTGACAAAAGATGGTCGGTCAGCAATAAAAAACGCCCGATAGCAATATGTTCCAAAGCTTTACACCATCGGCTCGCGTGTTTTCACCCGATTTGACCGTAAGACCCAAAAAAGGTTATATTGACCAGAGAAGCCGACATCGATATACCCAATGCCATGATCCTTCCGGAAAACCTCAAAGGGTTTTCGCTTATCTTTTAGGCTGGGCATGAATGAAATGCGCTGTCTGCAGGGTACGGTGTCATTTCGACGAGAATAACAGGGAGAAATCCGAACCCGGAATAGGGTCTTTCTCCCCCTTTTGCAGGCGCGAGATGCCAACCTTCTCTGGATAAAGGAGTCCCAACAATGTACAGGAAACTTTATTTACCATTGGTCGTGGCGCTGCTTTCTGCTGGCGTTCTCTTTTCCCAGAATTCCAGCAATCCCGACATGACACCTGCCCATGAAACCGCGACGGCGGCCATCTCCTCGAAAGCCGACACCGCCGTGTCGGGGTCGAACAAACGCCGGGTCAAGGAACCTTTACCGGCTCAGGCGCAGCGTAATACCGCAACAGACAACGGCGTTGATGTCAGCGAACCCACGGCCTACAGCTCCTACCCGAACATTCGGGTGGATAATCCTTCGCAGAACTTCAAACCGCAGGAGATGTGCATTGCCATAAATCCTGCAAATCCCAACAACCTTGTTGCCGGATCGAACAAGCGTTACTATTACTACTCGTTTGACAAGGGCAAGACCTGGACCGGGAAACCGGTAACGTCCCAGTATAACATGTGTGGTGATCCTTGTGTCGTTTTCGACGCGACCGGGATTGTGTATTACGGGCATATTTCCGAGCCGTCGTCGTACTGGCCGGACCGTATCGTCATCCACAAATCCACCGACGGCGGTGCGACATGGAGTCAGGAGTCCGGTATCGGCTACCGCATTCTTTCCGGTTCACAAGCGCGGAACCAGGACAAGGAATGGCTTGCCGTTGACCTTTCCAACGCTACCTACCGAAACAGCGTCTACGTCTGCTGGACCGAGTTTGACAAATATGACAGTAACGATCCTGCGCATAAAACGAGGATACGTTTTTCCTGCTCCAGAGACAGGGGAAATACATGGAGCGAATCGGCGGTGATCAGCGACACTACTGGCGGCTGCCTTGACAATGACGATGCGCTCGAAGGCTCGATCCCCGCGGTGGGGCCAAATGGCGAGGTGTATGTGTGCTGGGGCGCTTTTGAAAAACTGTATTTAGACAAATCTCTTGACGGAGGAGTGACCTTTGGCAGGGACAAGGTCATTGCGAGCCAGCCCGGAGGCTGGAACTATCCGGTCTCCGGCATTTCCCGCTGCAATGGAATGCCGGTGCTCTGCGTTGATAACAGCGCCACGGAACACCGGGGCAATGTCTATTTAAACTGGTCAGACCAGCGGAACGGCGCGAGCAATACCGACATATTCTTTATAAAGTCAACCGATGGCGGCGGGACATGGTCGAGCCCGAAAAAGGTCAATAACGACAACTCGAATCGCCAGCAATTTTTCTCATGGATGTGCGTTGACCCGGTGACCTCCTATATTTATATCATTTTTTACGACCGCAGGAATACGACCGGCGATGCGACCGAAGTCTGCGTCGCCCGCTCGCGGGACGGCGGCGAGACGTTTGATAATGTCATCGTCAGCCAGTCAGCCTTTACGCCCACAAGCTCCGTGTTCTTCGGCGATTATACCGGTATCGCCGCACTCAACGGCAACGTGTATCCGATATGGATGAGAATGGACAATGGAAATCTCAGCGCATGGATAGCAGTCTTGACCGAACAAGTGCCGGTTACCGGCGATCCGAACGCCATCGCACAAAACATGTTCGAGGTGAGGCAAACCACCCTGCTTCATGCCGCCCACCGCACCACCATAGCCTTTACCCTGCCGCGGCCCGCAACCGTACGATGCGCCGTTTTTTCTATGGCCGGAAAACATATGACAACCGTTTCACTGGGCTGTTCTCGTTCAGGCAAACAAACGCTTGGATTGGACGTTTCAAACTTTTCGCCGGGCGCTTATTTTTACCGGCTGTCTGCTGACCGCGCGTCTCTGACACAACGTTTTTACATTTACTGAGGAATTTTTCGTCGTGTTCACCTGTTGCCAGCGTCATGTATGGCAACATTGTACTGATAGAAGCCACCTCGTCGCACAGCTATCTGGACCTCAGTGCGACGTCTACGCTCGATAATGTGGACGATTGGCAAGTAACAACGATCAATCCCGGTCCGAACCTGTCGCAATAGTGCGTTTCCACCATAAGCATGTCGCCTTCTCGGATTGCGATCTCATTCAAGGCGACGGCGATGCGCGACCAGAAAATCACATTCGTCCTTTTCAATGCGCAGGGCAAACGGGCAGCTCATTTGAACGCTGCGATAGACAAAGGCACGCGCTTTGTTGCGATACCCCCCGATGCGCCACTGTCGTCGGGATTCTATGCAGTGATCCTGTACGTCGGCGATCACCAACAAACGGCACGACTGATATGCAGGTAGAAGTTACGACGGTATTTTAATGACACAACAACGTGGGGTCGCTTTGTGACCTCACGTATTATACCGGTATTTGGCAGACAGCAATACACACCCCTTACCCGTATGTTCGTTGAAATGGCATCGCGCCCACAGACGCTCCAAAAACAGCGGCGGATAGCCCTGCAAAGACGGTTTCTCAGCTCACCGCCCCACCCGCCCGCACCAAAAAATAATTATCAGCTGTGACAGACGTGTCGGGCAATTGACGGTGGTTCATTGACTATCTGAAGGAAAACCTTTTTTTGTGGCACGCATTTACCTATATTTATACCCGCCGATTTACTTCGCTGATTCCAAGTCATTATAGTCAACCATTATTCAAAGGCGCAGAATGTTCTCCAACAATAAAATCATTATCCTGCTTCTTTGTTTTTCTTCTCTCTCTCTCTTTGCCGCATCGAACATAAAGCACCGGTTCATCGGTATCGACGAAGGGCTCGGCAATCTGCTCCATATAAACCAGTTCGACTCCACCGCCAACTGGAAGGTTGCAATCAACCGCACCTCTGCCAGGGACATGCAGCTCGCAGGGAACAACCGCGTATTGATCGGCCACAACAACGGGTATACCGAATACGATATCACCACGGGGGCCGTGCGCCGTGAACTGACCACCTATACCAATGTCACTTCGGTCAGGCGCCTGCCGGGCGGGCGGACGCTCGTTGTCGGAATCAACCTCGACGGTTCCACCGGGGTGGTCATGCTCACCCTTGATTCGATGAACGTAAAAATTAAAAAAACGGTGTACCCGGGCAACTATGTCCGTCTTGTCAGGCAGACCAATTCGGGCACCTTTCTGTTTGCCTGCAATGATTCGGTTAAGGAGGCCGACACAAACGGCGCATTTATCTGGAAAGCCAGTGTTCCCACGACCCCTGCAACCGAAAAACATATGTGGAAGGCGGTCAGGCTTAACAACGGCAACGTCCTCCTTTCCGCGGGGTACGGCGCATGTATGGTGGAACTCAACCAGCAGGGCGCATTGATAAGGAAACTTGGCGCCGCGCCACAGCCGGCCGGCGTGAACCCCAATTTCTATGCCATGTTTCAGCTTCTGACGAACGGCAATTGCGTGGTGGCAAACTGGCAGGGACACGGCGCGGGTAATGGATCCAAAGGGATCCAGCTTCTTGAGTTTAACGCCTCGGGCGCGATCGTTTGGCAATGGAGCAATCCGACCTTGGTATCCTCAATGCAGGGGGTCCTGGTAATCGACAGCCTGAACACCTCGCTTCTTCACGACGACCGTAACGGAATCATGACACCGCTTGGACAGAACACTGGGACTCATTCGATGATTCCGGTTTTGCCTTCCGGTGTCGATCCACTGGTATCCGGCCTTTACACGAGGCGGCTGGTTACCCTGAACGGACGGTCCGCAGGAGCTGTCGCCCGTTTCGTGCATCAACAAAACGGTTCCGGTCTGTATATCCTGAACACGCCCGGCGGTATCCGCCGTTTTACCTCGGTCAACGGGTCAAGGGATTGACCAGGATCGCGGCTCCGGGACGGTTGTTGATGAAAAGCACGGATACATGGATCAAGGCGGCCAGGTCCGGCGGAACCCTCAAGGTGGTGGTACGGTAAAAAGGTTTCTTTTTCTCAAACAGCAACCTTCCCTCCATGTCAAAAAGCACGATATGGTGATCCGTTTCAACGGCAGCAGGCATAATGAACGTTCCCGCCCTCTGACGCAGAGAGAGCGTTGCACCCTGTGCTGATGGCGGCTGTCTGGTGGCGGTCGAAACCGCTCTCATCGACGGTGCCGGCAGTTCGGCTATCGGCTTGATCGATGCCGAGGTCATCGTCGATCCGGTCCAGCCGGAAATGCCGCCGGCAAGATGATAGACCGACGCATACCCCGAATCGACCAGAAGCTGACCGGCCTGGCCGCTGCGGTTGCCGGTTCTGCAGTACATAACAAGGTGGGCGTTTTTCGGCAGACTGTTCATCCTGGCCCTGAAAACGCCCTGGTTCCAGGAGAGATGGTAGGGCCGGCATGCGCTGGTGGCTATGATCGAGGTCAGCTCTGCGGTGTCGCGTATGTCGATGAAAATAAAATCGAACGCCGTTCCGAACGTGATCCATTGTTCGAGCGTGTCGGCGCGGACATTGACGAGTGCTCCATCGGAAGCTGAAATTGTGGAAACAACCAGAAACGCGAGCAGCGGCAATGTTTTTTGGTTTTTCATGGGACCCCCTTCATCAAAAAATATAACAGATTGTTCACTAAATTGCACAACAATTAAAACCCGGGTTGTAGTTGAATAATAAATGGCTTATCTTCCCTGAAAAACAGTGCTGAAGCGTAAGGAACCAGGCAGGCTGAACCGGAACCATGATTGAATGGACCGGAGCCGGCCATTCAATCCCTTATAAATCAGCACAAACTATATTATAGACACCCCATATGCCGGCGGAGCCGGATAATGGTTATAGTATGGCTCCGCGGCAGAAGCGTCTGTCGCTCGTAAAATATACGCAAGAAGCGTATGTTTTTCTCACACAGGCTCAAAGGCGTTGCCCGGATGTTCGGGCGCGACCGGTCACCCACATTCTGGCATCCTGTATTTCGGGCCGGGTTCCCTTTTTTCCGTGGAGCAGGTGGAAATCATCCACGACTGGATGGAAAAGGCGATTTCGCGGCGTTACGGGACGGCACAGTATGTGACGCCCCTGGAAGGGGCACTCCACGAGAAGCTGAACTCTTTTACCGGTTTGCTGACCAAAGCACAGGACAATCTGCTATGAGAAAACTCGGCGAAGAACGACCGTTTGCCCGGCAGCTTCCTTCGCAGTCGTTTTTGGACCGTTTTGCACCGCTCAAACCGGTTGATGGGTGCGCGGGTATCGTGGCACATCAGGCAGAGGACCTCTTTGCCTTATGGGAGGCGTGGGAGCTGGAGTGCTGCGGGGAATGCGCCACGCCGTTCTGGGCGAGTGTCTGGCCCGCGGCGGTGGTACTGGCAAGGCATATCCGGAGCAACAGAGAGCTGGTGCGCGACAAGGCGGTGCTTGATCTCGGTTGCGGCGGCGGGGTGGTGGCCATAGCTGCGGCGCTGGCCGGCGCCGGCAGGGTGATCGCCAACGACATTGATCCGGTTGCCCTTGCCATTGCGCAGCGTAATTTTACGGCAAACGACGTCTGTGTTGAGGTTTGCCCGCAGAACCTGGTTGACAAACCTGACCTCCCGCCGCTGGACCTGATTCTCGTTGCCGATCTCTTTTACCATCGCAACGCGGCGAATGCGCTCGTGACCTTTCTCAGAAGCGCCAGGAAAAACGGCATCCAGGTGCTTATCGCCGACGGAAACCGTCCGTTTGCGCCGGTGACCGGCATCAATCTCATCTCTGCCGAGACCGTGCCCGTGTCAATGGAGCTCGAAGGGGTGCCGCAGCGCGAGGTGAAGCTTATGGCACTGATGAATGAGTAATGGCAATCATCGATTTTCACACCCACTGCTTTCCTGACCATCTGGCGGCGCGTGCTGTCAAGCATGTGCTCGACACCTCCCCTGAGGCGAAATGCTGGACCGACGGCACGCTCGGCGGCCTCCTGGGTTCCATGAAAACGGCGGGCATCACCCGGTCGGTCGTCCTGCCGGTCGCCACCAAATCCTCCCAGGTGACCTCGATCAACCGCGCCGCGCCCGAACTCGCTTCCGACGCCATTGTCCCGTTCGGCTGCCTGCACCCTGAGGCACCCAATGCGGAGGAGGAAATCGCGTTTCTTAAAGGCAGCGGCATTCGCGGCGTCAAACTCCATCCGGAATTCCAGGATTTCTACCTGGATGACCCGGCCGTGTTTCCGCTCTACGACGCTCTTGCGCAGGCAGGACTCATGGTCGTGTTCCATGCCGGCACCGATCCCGGACCCTTTACCAACGACCACTCGCTTCCCCATCGGCTGCTCGCGGTGCATAAACGGTTTCCCGGTCTCACCATTGTTGCCGCGCATATGGGCGGCCATCAGGTTTGGGACCAGGTGGAGGAGCACCTTGTCGGCCTGCCGATCTGGTTCGAGACCTCGACCGTTCCGGAGAATTTTGCAAAAGAGGCGTTTGTGCAAATGTGCAGAAAGCACGGGGTGGAGCGGGTCCTGTTCGGTACCGATACGCCGTGGTTCAACCAGATGTTCGATGTGCGCTGGACCCGCGAAAGCGGGCTTACCGACACGGAACTGAAGCTGGTGTTTGAAAGGAACGCCCTGGCGCTTCTGGAGGGGTGACCGACGACGACCGTTCGGGAATACCGGCTCAAGCGACCGGCTAGCGCACGATGGTACCGACCTCGATAATCGAATGGGTCGGGCAGTTCGGGATGCAGGTCTTTGCCATCACGCATTTCTCCGGATCGATCCGCGAAAGATTGTTTTCCACTTTCGGCGCCTTAACCTCGCACACCTTGACGCATTTTCCGCAGCCGATGCAGCCCACGGTGCAGTATTTGCGGGTCACGGCTCCCTTGTCCTTCGAGTGGCAGGCGACGATGATCCGCGTGGATGCGGGAAGGATCTCGATGACGTTTCTCGGGCACGCCTTCGCGCACATTCCGCACCCGGTGCATTTGGAATCGTCGACGACCGGCAGTCCGTTCGCTCCCATGGAAAGCGCGCCGAACGGGCAGACGCTAACGCAGGTGCCATAGCCGAGGCAGCCGTAAGGGCAGGTCTTGTCACCGCCGCCGGCCAGTACCGCGGCTCTGCAGTCCTTGACTCCGGTATAAATGAATTTCCTTGTCGCCTTGTCGTCCGACCCCTGGCACATGATCCGTGCATATCGCGGTTCACGCTCCTGCGCGACTTTTCCCGAAAGTTCGGCGACCAGCTGCGCGCAGGTCTTGCCTCCGGGCGTGCAGAGGTTGGGCGCGACGTCCGGATCTTTTATCACGGCCTCGGCGTACTGCTCGCACCCGGCGAATCCGCAGGCGCCGCAGTGGGCGTGGGCCAGGACTTCGGTGATTTTTTCCACTCTCGGATCGACCTTGACAAAAAACTTTTTTGCGGCAATGGCGAGCACCACGCCGAAGAGCAGCGACATGGCGACTAAAAAGATGAAGGCGGTGCGGAGCAGCGGCACCACGGCAACGGATTCCTTGGCTTCAACGCCGCCGCCCACGCCGGCAAACGCCTGGAACGCCGTCAGCAGGAGCAGCGGGCCGGCGAAGGCGATGATACCGGACGGCAGGTTGTTTCGTTTGTCTTTCACGTGTTCTACTCCGCGATAAGCCCGGAAAATCCGGCAAACGCCAGGGCGATCATCCCGCTCACGACAAAGGCGATGGGCAGCCCCTTGAACGGGCCGGGAACGTCGGCGAGATCGAGTTTCTCCCTGATGCTTGCCATGATGATGAGCGCGAGGGCGAATCCGAGGCCCGAGCCCAGGGCAAAGGCGACGCTTTCCAGAAAGCTGTATTTTTCGCCCGCGTTGATAAGCGGGACCGCGAGAATGATGCAGTTGGTCGATATAAGCGCCAGGTAGATGCCGAGCTTGTGGAAAAGCGCCGGCGCAATTTTCCGCATGATGGTGTCCGACGCCTGCACCAGGCCGGCCACGATGCCGATGAACACCACGATCTTGAGGAAGGTGAGTTCGTACGGAATAAGGACATGCGTGAAAACGACCCAGCTCAGTGCCGCGCTAATCATCATGACCATGGTGAACGTGATGCTCATCCCGATGGAGGTCTCCAGTTTTTTGGTCACGCCGAAAAAAATGCAGAGCCCCAGGAACCTGGTAAAGACGAAGTTGTTGATAAGCGAGGCGCCGACCACCAGTTCGAACAGTTTTACGAATTCGTGACTCATACCCGAGGTTCCTTCTCCATCGAATGCGCGTTATCCGTTTCGTTTTAGAAAACGGGTGTCGACCCAGTTGAAAAGCCCCATTAACAGGCCGGCCGATATGAATCCGCCGGCGGGAAGTATCATGATGAGCAGCGGCTTGGCGCCGCCGAGCAGCGGCATGCCCAAAAGGGTCCCTTTGCCCAGCAGTTCGCGGCAGGCGCTGATGATGACCAGCGCGACAAGGAACCCGGCGCCGCGGCCGATACCGTCGAAGAACGCTTTGACAACAGTGTTTTTGCTCGCGAACATCTCGACGCCCGCAAGAATCGAGGCAAAGGCCACGATAAGTTGTATGTAGAGCCCCATCTGCTTGTGCGCCTCGGGCACGAACGCGGCCATGGAAAGGTCGGTGACCGTGACCCATCCGGAAATGACCAGCATGAACACCGGCAGCCTCACCCGCGGATGGACAAACCCCTTTATCGAGGAGGTCGTCACATTGACCATGACCTGCACGAACAGGACGGCCACGCCCATGAGAAAGCCGTTTTTAAGCGTGGAGGTGACGGCGATAGCCGGGCAAAGGCTGAGCGCCAGCCTGAAAATGGTGTTTTCGTCGACAATGCCGCGGCGGACGAGTTCCCAGTTGCCGAGAGTATTTGACGCCATGGTTTCCTTTCGCCTTATTCCTTGACCATCGTCCAACGGAATCAATCCAGCAGCCGTTTTTCACCTGAAAGGCCCTGAATATCCGCGATATTCCGGGACACTTCCAGACAGCCGAGATAGTTCCCGTCTTTTGCCCGCAGGGCATGGTATTCGATGAGCACCTTCTGTTTCTCTCCTCCCGGCCCGAGGGGCAGATCGATCCAGAATCGGGCCAGGTCGCGAGTGCCGGCCTTCATCTCGCGCAGGATAGCCTCCACCTTCTCAAGGCTTTCCTTCGGATGGCAGTTTCGCACGTTTCTTCCTGCAACCGCCTCGGGTCTTTTAAAAATTCTGGTGTCATGCTTGTTCCATGCCAGCACGGTATCGTCCGAACCGACAATTGAGAACTCGACGGGGAGCGTCTCAAGAACCGCATCCAGCACTTCCGGAGAAAGATTACCTTTCATTGCCTTGCCCTTCCTCTTGTGTCGACGGTGATTTGCCCGAAGGTGCCATAAGGAACTCGAGTGCGTTTTTCACCGCGTCTTCGGTGACCGCGCGAGTCGATATGGTGGCGCCGGAAATCGCCTGGATATTCTCTTTTGTCGGACCCTTGATGACAACCATCGCTGCGGCGGCCTTTCCGGCAAACTGGCCCCGGAAGGCTTCGGATTCGATTTCATCGCCGAGTCCCGGCGTTTCGGTATGCGAGAGAATGCTGAGGCGCTTTACGGTAAAATCGCTCTCCACGGCGAGCAGCACGTGGATATAGCCGGAGTACCCCTTGCCGTACGATTCGATAAGGTAGCCGCAGAGCGAGGAATCTTTCTTTGCGGCGTAGTAATCCGCCGTATGATCGTGGATTTTCCATTCGCCTATTTTTTCAATCGTGTCGGCCTCGGGCATGATTTTGGCGAGCGCTTCACTCTTCGCTTTGATGCCGTTCCTGAAAATTATGGGCGCGGTATAGGCATACATCACCGTGAGCAGCACCCCGCCGATGACGTAGATCACCACCAGATTCAAGGCTATTTTTACGATGTCCCTGCCGGTGATCATGCCTTTTTCCCTTTCTTGACTTTTCCGAACACCGTTGACCTGAAACCCCGGTCGATAAGCGGCGCGAAGCAGTTCATGATGAGAATGGAGAACATGCAGCCCTCGGGGTAGCCCCCCTTGAGCCTGATGAGCATGGTGATAAGGCCGCATCCGAGCCCGAACAGGAGCTTTCCCGGCTTCGTCGCGGGCGAGGTCACGTAGTCGGTGGCCATGAAAAAGGCGCCGAGCACGATGCCGCCGCTCAGGAAATGGAGCAGCGGATCGCCGCTGAAAATGCCGTTCTGCCCGCCGGCGACAAATGCCGCGAGCATGACCGTGCCGAGGTAGGCCACCGGAATGTGCCAGGAGATATACCCGCGATAGATGAGATAGAGGCCGCCGGCAAGGAGCGCGATGATGCAGGTTTCGCCGATACAGCCGCCGCGGTTGCCGGTTAAAAGCGACAGGTAAAGCTGACCCTGGCTGCCGAAAGTTTCGATCAGTTTGTCGAACCCTTCGAGTTTCAGGATGTTAAGCGGCGTGGCGCAGGTTACGGTGTCGACGCCCACAAGCTCGGCAGTGGGCGCGTTCCAGGTGGTAAGCAGCTTTGGAAAAGTAATGAGCAGGAACGCGCGACCGAGCAGCGCGGGGTTGAATATGGTGTAGCCCATGCCGCCGAAGAGCTGCTTGGCAAGAAGG
>JAFGOU010000293.1 GCA_016926315.1 Chitinispirillaceae bacterium | reverse complement strand
TTGCGCCAGAAGAGGTTTACCACGCAGCGGTGGCGGTCAGGACCTGCATCGGGCCGGCGGCCTTTCCGGCGGTAGATACGGTCGACAATGGCGTCCTTGAGCCGCAGGTTCGGAAACCGGGAGTCGCGGATCGTGGCATTGACCACGTTTGAAGCCACGCTCACATACCCGTCGGCAGGGATGATGGCTTCCCAGGGATAGGCCACTGCCCTGGCGTACAGGTCGTCGGGATTCCTGCACTCAAACGCATCGAGATGATACAGCACCCGGTGGCCGGTGCGCAGCCAGAGGTTGAGTTTCATGGCGTCGTAGAGCGTACCCGTGGTCTTGACGCCCGATGTTCCGGCCCAGGTGACGGGCATGGAGAGCGCCTTGACTTCGGCGGCGAGCAGTTTTTCAAGCCCGCGGGGGGTGGTGATCATGATGGTGGAAGCGTGCATGGGAGGGGTTACCAGATGGTCTGAGAATCGCTCTCCGGCCGGAGCTGTGGGAATTCTTTCCTTTGAATAAAAATAGCAGCTTTCCTGACAAGGTGTCAAATATCTCTGCTCTTACAGGTAAATGGTTGAAGGTACCAGTTGACCGTTGTCAATTTCCAGCAAACGCCCTCCCTGTCATCCCGAACCCTTCGTCTACCCTTCGACAAGCTCAGGGTGACAGCTCAGGGCAGGCTCCTGCGAGGGATCTCAGGACAAACAGGAACGACAGGACACCTGCTCTACCGGACTTCCGGTCCAGCGCCCCCCGGCCCCCGAGGGGGGAGCCACCTGTCATCCCGAGTGAATACGAGGGATCTCGGGACAAACAGGAAAAGCGAGATTCCTCACGGCCAGGGATGTTTCGGATACCTCCGTTTAAGCCCGTTTTTAATCTCCGGATATACCGTCTTCCAGAACGCCCCCAGGTCGGCGGTTTTCTGCACGGTGCGGTAGTTGGGCGCCAGAATATCGAACACGCCCGGTACACGGCCGTCCATGAGCGTGAACCGGTCGCGGTACCCGATCAGGTCGCCGAGCCGCGCCGAAAGCTCCGGCGGCGCACCGTCGAAGTAGGTGATGCGACCCTTTTTGCCGGACGGCAGCATGATGGTTTCAGGGGCTTTTTTTTCAACAACCCCGACGAGGTGCTGCCCGAGGTACTCCCTGAGCGCGCGAAGCACCGAATCTTTTCGCACCTCGTCAAGAGTTCGTTTCCCTTCGCAGAGTCCGTGATACACAAGCGCCCAGTCATCAGCGTCCATTTTAGGCAATTTCAGCTCCGGGCAGGCCCGGGCAACGAGCCGCATGCGGAAAAGGAACTGCTCCGCTTTCGTTTCAGCCTCCCGCCAGTCCCACTCACCGGCCACAAGCCGGTCGGCCAGAAGTACGGCGGCTTCGTCACGGCAGGCCGCCCTGTCGGTTATCTCCCTGCGACCGCATACCACGCTCCGGAATCGTACCGTTTCCTCCACCACCACCCGTTTTTTTGCCTCGTCCCACCGGCATTCAGGCTTTACCAGCAGCTCATCAGGAAATTCCTGCGCGATCCACCCGGTTTCGAGCGGCAGATAAAGCGGGACCGTCACCTTTCGGTTCTGCGCCCGGCCCGCCTGCTCGTGAATGGAAAGTGCAAGAACAAGAACAGGAAGCGCTTCCCGGCCCCCGACCGTTTTCTTCTCCACAAGCCGTGCACTCCGGCCATCGGCAAGTTCGTAGACCGCTCCCTCCCCTGCTTTCCCGGCTATCCGGTGGCTGAAGGCGATCATCCAGGAGCGGCTCACCCATGCCCTGAGGTCTGGACCAGACCGGGTTTCAGGATTTCGCATTGCCGCCTCCTTACGTACCAGACGGTCAAGCTGATCGAACGTCTCCCGCACCTCACGGCCCCACTCACGGCCGCTGGGGTCGCCAAGAAACGATTCTGCCTGAGCATACAGATCGTGGCTTTCGCCGGTCCTTATCTCCGAAGCCTCCCAGAGCGCAGCCATGGCGATGTTCATCTCCAGCTCCTGCCGGGTACGGCTCTCAAGAAGTATCCTGCCGATGACCGGTTCAACCGGCAGTCGGGCTATTTTTTCTCCCAAAGCGGTAAGGGGCCGGATTTGGGTGACCGGAGAGGCTGGATCATGTGCGACACGGTCGATGGCGCCGCAGCGGACCAGGTCGCCGAGCGCCTTGCGCCAACGCTCTGCCGGCGGCGGGGTCGGCCATTGCAGATCAAGCGGCACCGCTGTCGCTGTTTTTTTCAGCCCCGTAACATAACCGCCGAGTGCAAGGGCGCAGCCTGCCAGGTCGAGCCGCAGTACCTCGGGCACGATCGCCTGTGGCATGGCTCGCTCGTCGTCGCGGCTCCAGAGCCGGATGCACGTTCCCGGACCGAGCCGTCCGGCGCGGCCGGCCCGCTGCGCGGCGTTCTGCAGGCTGATCCGCGACAGATAAAGCGTATTGCGGTCGCGCTGCGGATCATAGGCCGCCATGCGGGCGAAACCGGAATCGATGACCGCGATCACTCCCGGAATGGTGAGCGAGGTCTCGGCAACGTTGGTGCTGAGCACCACACAAGGTTCTTTTTCAGGCGCCCGCAGCGCCTCCTGCTGCGCAGCGGGAGAGAGGCGCCCGTGAAGCGTCAGCAGCCTGAAACCGCGACGTTTGCAGGTAACGGCGAGCGCGTCCGCGGCGCGGTCGATCTCATACACGCCGGGCAGAAACACGAGCGCCGATCCGGCCAATGAGGAAGCGAGCGCGCCGAAGGCGCGCTCCACCTGTTGCCAGAGCGGCTCCTGCGGCTTTGGCGGCTGGTAGCGGACCTCCACCGGAAACGATTTTTCCTGCACGTCAATCATGCCGCAATGACCCAAAAACCGCCGCAAAGGGCCGGTATCCAGGGTTGCGGAAAGCACCAGGAGCCTGAGATCGGGACGCACCGAACCGCAGATATGCCGCACCCAGGCAAGAGCGGTATCGGCCTCCAGCGTCCGTTCGTGAAACTCGTCGAAAACAATGACCGAGGCGAACATCGCCCCTGGGTCGCTCTGTAATAGCTGCAGGAAGGTCCCATAGGTATAGAACAGTATCCGCGTTGTTTCCGAAACCTCACGCTCGAACCTGACCTGATACCCGACCGTTTCGCCAACCCCGCATCCACTCTCCTGCGCCACCCGGTGCGCAAGACTGCGCGCCGCGATCCGGCGGGGTTCAAGCACGACAATCCGTTTTTGCGGTGTGGCGCGGTCAAGCAGGAACTGCGGGATCTGCGTTGATTTTCCCGTTCCCGGCGGGGCGGTGATAATGAGGGAACGGCAACGGTCAAGAAATGAGGTGATCTGTTCACGATACGAGAGAATCGGAAGCATAGAAGAGGAAAATAGATATTCGTGAAGGGAGCGGTGATATCCTTCAAGCGCCTAAAGCTGTGTTGAAAAAAAATTACCGTTATTCAATAGCGGGTGATATAAGATATTTTGTTTAAATCGTATGACCTCACCCCCCTCCCCCTCTCCGTCAGGAAAGGGGGGAGATAAAATGACCGATTTCCTTCCCTTCCTCTCAATCAGGAGAGGGGGAGATTATGTGACCGGTTGCCTTTTCCTCCCCTCTCCTGGCGGATAGGGGAGCAGAGGTGAGGTCAAGCAGAAAAAGCCAATACCAGAGGTAACAGCAATGAAAAGCGGACTCATCTTCTATCAAAAAGTCACCGGAAAAAAAATGAAGTTCTCGCGTCAATTGCGAAAGAAGATGACCGACGCAGAAAAAGCACTATGGAAACGACTTCGGAACCGACAGGTTGCCGGCCTCAAATTCCGCCGTCAGCAGGTAATCGAAGGGTTTATTGCCGATTTCTATTGTGAAGAACTCAAGCTGGTAATCGAAGTC
The DNA here is from genome assembly GCA_016926315.1 of Chitinispirillaceae bacterium. The sequence goes on along the minus strand of JAFGOU010000293.1, from coordinate 2,261 downwards.
GATGGGTCGATACATCAGCGTAGAGAACAGATAGAATACGACGCCCATCGTGACCAGGTATTTAAAAATCGCGGAATAAAGGTGATTCGATTCAGCAACGACATGGTAATGTATCGAATCACTGAAGTGCTCGAAGAAATAGAGGGCTTAGTGTAATACTTCGACGGGGAATCCTTTCCGCCAGCAGAATGACATAAAACGGTATACTTAATTTTTTCTGCTCTGACATAAGGAGAGTGACATAGGACGACCGTTTCTTTTATCTCCCCTCTCCAGGCGGAGAGGGGCGCAGGGGTGAGGTCAAGCAAAAAAAACCATATCTCCAGGTGCCCTGTTCAATACACCCGTACTCTCCTCACCACCGGATCTCCTCCCGTACCTTCGACCATCACCACATACTCCCCTCTGGGCATCGATCGGGTCGAAATTGCAAAACTACCGTTACCCTCCCATTGATACCGGCTGATGCGACGGCCCTGAACGTCAAACAGGGAGACGATTTTCCTCCCAGGATTTCCGTTGCCCCATGACAGATTCAGCGTTTCACCCTCATTTCGCCACACGATTTCCGGGGAAGATCCGTTAGTGATCGCCTTATTCTCCCTCACGCCGACGGCGGTTGAATCAATGTAAATGAAATTCCCTTGCAGTTGTGTAAAATATCTGCGCAAAGAGGTCGGCGCAGGGCCTTGAATGAGCGTTCCTGTGTCTGAATACCGTGATCCGTGGCAGGGGCAGGTCGCGACCCCATTCACCGGCAGGTTGACCTGACACCCCTCATGCGTGCAAACAGAGGTAAAGGCAGACACTTGTGTACTGGAATTACGCACCACGATCATTTTATCATTATTCGTTGGCAGGGTTACGTACATCGCGCCCCCGACGCGCGTCAGAGCGCTATTTACGTTCAGGGTGAGATCAATGGTGACCTCATGGGCGCTCCCGAACACTGCATGGGCTTCATTCAGCACACCCGCAGCGGCTAGACCAAAAGACGCCCCAAACGTGGTCGCGCAGAATTTTCGGCGGGATAAAAGTTGCATTTCCATCGCTGCCTCCTTTACCTACCATTAACTACTTGCAAAGGGTGTGCCAGCAAAAACAATAAAATCATAACGCCCGGTTGCCACAGGCTCACATAGTATTGTATACTCTCCTTACCGCCCATCTCACCTCACCTGTTTGAATGAATCACCTTCGCCATGGAGTAGCCTCATGTCCCCGGACAAAAGCTCGTGTTCAGCCGGCATCTGTGCCGGATCCCTTATCGCCCTAATAATGCTCCTGGGGTGTCAGTCAATACCCGGCCCGGCCGATAGACCGACCGGCGCGCTGCTCGACACGCTCCTCTCACCATCGCAGGCGTACGAATTTATCCCTGCTCCGGGAATCGCCATTTCGATTCCACAAGGCGCGGTTGGGGAAAACGTCCGTTTTTCAATAGCTATTCCCGACCCGTCGAAACTCGGCCTCGATTCGTCACTCTCCTTTTTCACCATTTTCGACGTAACCCTCGGCACCGGTTCCCGCTTTCTCAAACCGGTTACCATCACCCTCAGATACGACAAGACAAAACTCCCGGCAACTCCGCTGCAGCGGATCGGCGCGGCATACTACAGCGACACCCTCAAACGGTGGCTTCCCTTCAGCGAAGTGGCTGTCGATACCGCAGAGCAGTGCGTGACCGTTACTACCGACCATCTCTGCAAACTCGGTGCATACGGCTGGCGTAACCTTCTCGGTTTTACCCACTGGGAGAGCAGCCTGCACTTTGATCTGTACTATACCGAGGGCACGGTGCCCACGAACAGCGAATACGACTCCCCCTATAAAAACGTCAATAGCGGGAGTTCGCCGCACTATGTCCAGGACATTCTTTACTATCTCGAACAGGCCTATACCGCCTATAAAAACGCGAACCTCCAATTGCCGCAATCCGGGCGCATCGAGGTCCGGCTCACCGACCTTGATCCCGACGACGGAAAAACCAGCTACACCGGCATGCTCTACATAAACCGGCGGATCAAGCCCGACAATGTCGCGATGAACGCAGCGCTCGGATCGGTGTGCGCGCATGAGCTGTTCCACTATGTCCAGGACTACTACTACATGCAGCTCTTTTCAGAATATACCGTCAAATGGTGGCTCGAAGCGACGGCGACCACGGCCGATTATATCGTCTGGCCGGCCAATGATTTCCACGAATACAAGACGTATGCGGGAAAAAGCCTTGATAACGTGGTTGCCCGCTCCTGGGACGA
>JAFGOU010000292.1 GCA_016926315.1 Chitinispirillaceae bacterium | reverse complement strand
GCCTTCGATCATCTGGTGCGACAGCCGGGCGGTCGGCATCGGTAACGACGCGTTCAATGCGATCGGCAGAGAAACCTGCCTCAGCCGCCTGCTTAATTCGCCGGGCAATTTCACCGCCTCGAAACTGAAATGGGTCAAGGACCACCGGCCGGACCTCTACCGCCGGATTTTCAAGATCATGCTGCCGGGCGACTATATCGCCCTGCGGTTGACCGGCGAAATGGTCACCACGCCTTCGGGGCTCTCGGAGGGAATCCTCTGGGACTTTCAACAGCGCGACCTTGCCACGTTCGTGCTCGATCACTTCGGCATTTCCGGAGAGTTCATTCCCCGCCGCGTTCCGGCATTTTCGATACAGGGCAGCGTTACTCCCGCCGCCGCTGCTCTTCTCGGACTCGCAGCGGGAACGCCGGTCTCCTACCGGGCCGGCGACCAGCCGAACAACGCTCTTTCCCTCAACGTGCTCGATCCCGGCGAGATCGCGGCCACCGCCGGCACCTCGGGCGTGGTATACGGCGTCAACGATACGCCCCGGCACGATCCCGCATGCAGGGTAAACACCTTTCTTCATGTCAACGACACCGAAAACGCTCCACGGTTCGGGGTGCTTCTCTGTGTCAACGGAACCGGCATTCTCAACCGGTGGCTGCGCGAAGTGATCGGTAACGGCCTTTCGTACCAGGCGATGAACGAGCTGGCTGAATCGGCGCCCGCGGGAAGCGACGGGCTCATGGTGCTCCCCTACGGCAACGGCGCGGAACGGTCGCTCGGCAACCGGAACCTTCACGCCTCGGTGCTCGGGCTCGATTTTTCCCGTCACGGACGCGCCCACCTTCTTCGAGCCGCGCAGGAAGGCATCGCCTTCGCGCTGCGCTACGGCATCGACGTCATGCGCAGCACCGGCGTAGTGCCGCAGGTCGTGCGGGCGGGACATACCAACCTGTTCCTGAGCCCGCTTTTCGCTTCCGCGTTCGCGACCGTAACCGGCGCACAGGTGGAACTGTATAATACCGACGGCAGCCAGGGCGCGGCGCGCGGCGCCGGAATCGGCGCGGGCATCTACCCGGGCACAAAGGAGGCATTTTCGGGCCTTCAGGTGGTAGCCACCGTGAGGCCGGATGCAGGCACTGCGGAGGTATATGCGGCTGCGTATGATTCATGGAAAACGGTTGTCGAGCAACGGCTTTCACCGTCCGCCGCTTGATTTTTTACGGATCTTCAGTAACCAGGAGGAGTCAATGAAAACAGTTCACGGAAAACCAGTCGTTATCGCTCTGGTCCTTACCTCTCTCCTGGTCGCCGCCGCATGGGCGGAATTTCCCACACACCGTATGTACAAGGTGCGGAAAAAAGCCAGCCTGAACCAGGGGTGGAAATTCATCAATGACGTCACGGGCACGGCCCCGTCGGACCCCGCCTTCAATGACGCTTCCTGGCAAACGGTCAACGTTCCACATTCGGCAAAGTATGCCGCGCCGACCAATGACGCCGAACGGGCGACCATGCCCAAGGTGGGCAGCTGGAGCGGCATCTCCTGGTACCGCAAGAGTTTTACCGTGCCCGCGGGCGCGCCGGTAAAAAAGGCGTTCCTTGAGTTCGAAGGAGCGATGTCTTCGGCAGAGGTATGGCTCAACGGCACGAAAATCGGCGACCACATGAACGGCGGCTTCACCGGGTTCTGGTTCGACATCAGCCAGTCGATAAACCGGAGCGGCACCAACGTGCTCGCGGTCAGGCTCGACTGCAACTACCGCCATGACGTGCCGCCGGGCAAACTCGACTCCACGGGCAACGAGTATCCCGACTTTCTCCTCTATGGCGGTCTTCAACGAGACGTATGGGTCATCTACGGCGATCACGTCCACATTCCTCTCTACGGCCAGAAAATCAGCACCCCCGTGGTCTCGTCGAGCAGCGGCACCGTGCGGATCAGAACCACGGTCAAGAACGACTCGACCGCCTCGGTGCCGGTCACCGTCCGCTGCGTGGTAGTTGATAAAAGCAATAACATCCTCGCCGACCGGAGCGCCACGGCCGCGATCGCCGCAAACGCGTCGAACGTGTTCGACATGACCACCGAAACGGTGACCGGCATCATCCGCTGGTCCCCTGAAACCCCTGAACTGTACCGCGTCTTCACCAAAGTGAGCGTCGGCGCGACCGTGGTCGACGACAACGTGGAACGATTCGGTTTCCGGACGCTGCAATGGACCCTGACCGACGGGTTCCTGCTCAACGGGACCCGCTGTTTTCTCAAGGGCGTCAATATGCACAACGAATTCGCCTGGGTCGGCCACGCGCTTCCCGCGTCGCGCTATTCTGCCGAGGTGCGGCTCGCCAAGGAGATGGGCGCCAACGCGATCAGGTGCGCCCACTATCCGCGCGACCCGGCCTTTTACGATGCCTGCGACGAAATAGGCATGATCTGCGAACCGGAGCTTCCCTCGTGGGGCGGACAAACAACGGCCTACCCCACCGTTTTCTGGCAGCGCATGCTTGCCGCGGCCGCAGAAATGGTCAATGTCGGATACAACCATCCGTCAATTATCATGTGGGGAATTTTCAACGAATCGCCCCTCAACACCCAGTTCGTCACCATGTTCCGCAACCTGCACGCCACGGTCAAGGCGCTCGACTCCACCCGTTTCACCTCGAATATCAACAACAAATGGTACCCGCCCGGGACCGATGCGCAGAACGGCGCCACCGACATCCACGGGCTCAACTACTCCTGGCCTGAGGCCCCGGTGAACATCAGGCTCTATAACGCCGAGTACGCGCATGGGTGGGAGCGCTGGTGCAACCGTGGCGCCACGACCACCAGCGGCAACTATTACAGCGAGAACGATTTCGCCACGCTCCGCTGGTTCGGTGGAGAGACGCTGACGCCGCCGGTGGTTGATTTCGGCTGGGTCCACTTTGAACCGCTCAGATTTCTCGGGGGCGCGCACATGTGGGTGTTCGTGGATTACTGGTCGGCCAATCCGGGCCTCAGCAGGCCCATGGGAGCGGTCGATCACTACCGTATCCCGAAAAAAGTCTACTACCTGTTCAAAACCAACTGGACCGGCGCCGCGGACGACTACCCGGCAAACGGACTGACCGCTGCCAAAGTCGCGCTCTCGGCCGACGTTACCGCGCTCGTTGCCGATAGCACCGACCTCTCCGTGGTGGTGGCAACCATCCGCGATGCCAACAACCGGTGCGTATGGACCGCGCCGAACGTGACCTTTAACGTAACCGGCCCGGTCGATGTTTTTGAGGGCAACCCGGTGACACGCGCAGTGGTTGCCGGAAAAATCGGCATTGTGCTCAAATCCCGGCTGACCGCGGGAACCGTCGCCATAACCGCGACGTCTGGAACGCTTACCGCCGGGTCCCTGACGATCAACGTTACCGCGCCGGACCACTCGTCGCTGCCGTTTATCTGGCCGGAAACCGGCGTTGCCGGCAGAACGAAAAGCGCCGCGGCCCCTGCGTTTTCCCTGAAACAGGCAGGTCAGTCGCTCTGGCTCGTCTTTGAAGATAAAAGCACCCTGCCGGACCGGGTTTTTCTGACGAACCTGATGGGCAAAACGGTTCTCTGTCAGGCGAGCAATGCCGGGTTAAAGATCCGGATCGACACAAAAACCCTTGGCAACGGGCTGTATCGCCTCTGCGCGATAAAGGGAGACAATAGGATAACCAGAACCGTCTTATTAACCAGATAGGGCCTTACTGCAAACATTTTCAGGAGGAAGTATCGATGAAAAGGGTACGATCAATTGACGCAGTGATTCTTGCCGTTGTGCTCGCCTACGGAACCGGGTTCGCCGCCAGCGCGACGCTGCAGAATGCCGGTTTCGATACCTACCTTGCCGCGACCGACAGTTTTCCGTTCTGGAAAGCCGACCGGGATACGGTTGGCAACGGAACCCTGTTCGACATTTCACAGGAGACCACGGGCGCGTACAGCGCACCGGGCAGCCTCAAGATGGAGATCAAGGCAGGAGCGGATACGCTTACTGAATGCAGGATCAGCGGATCGGTGACCAATCTGCCGGCAAAAAAGATTTTTACCGTCACGGCAATGGTCAAATACTCCGGCATGCCGACCTACTGGAACGCCATGCTGAACATGCAGCAGGCGACCTTGACACAAGGTACCTGGGTGTGGACCGACCGGAAATGGTCGAGTATGTGGGGAAACAACCCGGGCGATGCGGAATGGACACCGGTATCGGTCAGCGACACCACCCATGATAGTACCAACGTCGTCAATTTCATCATCAGCCTGTCAAAGGCCGGCACCCTCTGGGTGGATGATATAACCATCACCTACGCCGACGTGCCGGTTGTCCGCAAGGCGATCCAGACCTCGCGCCGGAACGCCTTCCAGAACAACCGCATCGTCTTCCCTTCCGACCGGCACTATTCGCTCGAAGTATTCGGCGTCAATGGGAAAAAGGTGCTTTGTCAGTCGGCCACCGCCGCCCGGATCGACCTCAGTACTCTGGGCCTGCGCAGCGGCAGTTATATTGTAAAGGTGAAAAGTGCGGGGAAAAGGTGGGAGGGAAGGGTAGTAGTTGGGAAGTAACGGAAATTTTAGTGTCGTTGCCGCTATTCAGGTTCTTGGAGGCGCAGACTTTTTACTCTTTCCTGTCCAATCCAGCAAGACCTAAAACAACAAGGGCGCCCTGATTTCAGGACGCCCTCGCTTTATTTCCGGATATCTTTTCTCTCACCAGAGTTTCTCGTTCATGAACACTCCCGCGCCCTGGATCTTGATAATCCGCATCTGCGGCGCATTCTTGCCTATAAATTGATTCGCCAGGGTACGGACCGAGTATTTTGTCCCGGCGTCCACGCCCATGGCCTTTGAGAACAGGAGTTCCCCTTTGAGGGTATAGATTGAGACCGTTACCTTGCCCGCCTTTTTCGGGGTAAAGGTGAACCGGTCCGAAGGCGCCACCCGTGGCGCGGTCTTGTATCGTACCGGAATATCGGCGTTCTTGAGAAGACAGACATTGTCGAGCTTGAAGATGCCTACCCCGCTGGTCGCCCCGCCCGCGTTCGGAGCATTCGAGAAGTTGAACGCGATTCCGGTGATGCCGTCTTTGTCAATGGAATCGGGAATCTGGAAAATGATCTGTCTCCATTCGTCGGGAGAAGCGGTCAGCATGCCCAGCCCGTCGCCGAGCTTGTTGACGTTTTTCATGGAATCCGACTGGTAGCCGTAGAAGAAATCCATTTTAATCAGATGCGTCGGAAGGGGACCCTTGTAGGACATCTGGATATAGCTGTATTCGGTGGCGTCGATTCCCGCCCAGCCGCTCCAGGTAAGCGCGACCTGCGCCCAATAATTCCTGAATTTATAGGTAAAGTTGATATAGGATTTAAAAAGGATCGTATCGGTGATGCCGCCGGTATCGGTGATGAAGTCGAACGTATTGCACTGCACGATGCTGTCGGTGGCGGGATCAACGGTATCACCGCACCAGGCAGAGCCATTCCACGCTTCGCCTAACCACCCGATCTCCCAATTCGGCACATCAGGCGCGTTCATGAGCCAGAGCGTATCAGGGCCTACCCCAGAGACAAGCGTGGCTGATCCGATAATCAACAATGCCGATAAAAACTTTCTGCGCTTCATACGTCCTCCCCTACTTTGAGCAATTCAGATTTTGGTTACCATCATGGTTTTATTCCGGAACATCCGGCAAAACGACTAGAATAACATAGATCAGGCATGATAACCCTATGCATATTGTATTTGTGGTCAAAATACAAGAAGCGGTTTGACTGTTCGCCAAGATTTTTTCGCTGTGGGTTGAACCGGCGGGCGTCAGTGCCGGTAGCGCGTATAATCGATGTTATACTTGGTGATTTTATACTGGATGATGCGTTTGGTCGTGCCGAGCAGCTTGGCGGCCCCGGTCTGGTTGCCGCGCGAGTCCTTCAGCGCGTCGACGATAAGTTCGCGCTCATAGGCCGCGGCCAGGCTTTCAAAGGTGTCCTTTCGGACCCCGGCCTGCGTTATCTCCTTCATCTGCAGCGTGGGAGGCAGGTCGTGGCCTTCGATACTGTCGCCGGCAGCGACCAGCACCGCACGCTCGATAACGTTTTCGAGCTCGCGGACGTTGCCGGGCCAGTGGTAGGCGGAAAGCATGTCAATGGCCGGAGTCGATATTCTTTTGATGACCTTGTCATGCACCGTACAGTATTTTTTGACAAAGTGGTCGGCAAGGAGGAGCACGTCCGCGCCCCGTTTACGCAGCGAAGGCAGCATGATGGTAAACACATTTATGCGGTAGTAAAGGTCCTCGCGGAACCGGCCCTCACTGACATCGGTTTCGAGGTCGCGGTTGGTTGCGCAGATGAGGCGGACATTGATCCTGACGGCGTTCGTGCCGCCCACCCGTTGGATCTCCTTTTCCTGGATGGCGCGCAGGAGCCTGCCCTGTGAGGTTTGCGGCATTTCCGCGATTTCATCGAGAAACAGGGTGCCTCCGTTGGCAGCCTCGAACCGCCCGATGCGCTGGGTAATGGCGCCGGTGAACGAACCCTTTTCATGCCCGAAAAGCTCTGATTCAAGGAGCGATTCCGGCAGCGCGGCACAATTGACGGCGATAAAGGGTCCGGCCTTGACCGGACTTTTAAGATGAATGGCCCGGGCGATAAGCTCCTTGCCGGTGCCGGTTTCACCCCGGATAAGCACGCTCGTGGGCGAAGGCGCAACCTGGGCGATCTGCCTGAAGATTTCCCGCATAAGACCAGAATTTCCGACCATTTCAGAGGGCTTGCCGATCTCCTCAAGCGTGGCGCGAAGTTCAAGATTCTCTTTTTCAAGGGCCAGGATCTTTACCTGGTTCTGGCGCCGCTCATCCACCACCTGCGCGATAATGTCGGCGATCGCCTCAAGAAAACGCAGTTCGTTCTGCAGCTCCTCCTCACCGGCCTCGGTCATTCGGTCGACGGATAACGCGCCGATGACCGTTGGCCCGACTTTTATCGGAACACAGAAAAAGGCGACGTCGTTCCCGGTCAGCCTGCTCCTGGCGCCGGTTTTATTCAAAAAGTGAGGATTATTGCGCAACTGAGGGACAACAACCGATATCCCGGATGCAACGACTTTTCCGGTGACACCTTCACCAAGACGATAACGTCCCTTGCGCTTTTCCGATTCGGAAATCCCGCGCGCGACATCAACCATCAGCTCGGAATTGTCGGGGCTCAGAATGGAAACCATGCCACGATTCATACCGGCATGGATCTCCAGAATCTCAAGAATTTGCTCCATGAGCTTTCCGAGGTCCCCACCCTGACCCAATACACGGGCAATATGGTACAGAACGGAAAGTCCGTTGAATCCGACATTGGCATTCAATTCAGAAATGACCATAATGGTACTTTTGTCTGTCGGCACATTTTTGTGCCGATCAAGCAATACAACGGTTCAGGTTTCCCTGAATAAGGTGTCCATCGACAACCACGATACCGTTGCTATGAAATAAACAGCATCTCGCGGTATTTCGGTAAAAGCCAGAGATCATCGGGCATGACGCTCTCGAGCGCGTCAATATGTCTGCGTACATGTTCCATCTGCGGCTTTACCGTTGTAAACAGATAGGCTGTTTTCTTTTCAAGGTCAAGAACGTGTACCTTACCGAGCATCCCCTCAAGTTCAACCACGTTTTTTCGCACAAAATAAATGTCCTCGGAAAGGGAAGTCAGCATCTCCTTGCGGTCATCCGCGACTGCGGCGGAGAGCTTGATACCTGCTCCGTGGATGGCAACGATCCCCTCGGCGCACTCTTTCTGGTAGGAGAAGGCGGCTGGAAGGACCAGCGTTTTCGCTATATCGACCAGTGTCCGCGCCTCGATATCTATTATTTTTTCGTAGGTTTCGAGCCAGATGTGATACCGGGCGGTAAGTTCGACTTTGGAAAAAACGTTGTGAGCGCCGAACAGCTTAACGGCCTTTGGCGTGACAAGGGCTCTCAGCGCCTCGGCCGTTGATGCGACATTGGGCAAACCGCGTTTTTCGGCCTCCTTGACCCACTCGTCGGAATAGTTGTTTCCTTCAAAAAGGATTGCCCGTGATTCCTTGATTGCCCCTGAGAGCACGTCGAGCAGCACCTTGCGGATATCGCCATTGCCAGCCTCGGCCCTGATCTTTTCGGCAAGCATTTTCATGGAGTCGGCGACGATGGTATTGATGACCGCAATGCTCGTTGATATGTTCATGGAACTGCCGACTGCCCGGAACTCGAACTTTGATCCCGTAAACGCAAAAGGAGAGGTACGGTTGCGGTCCGAGGTGTCCTTGACGAAATTCGGCAGGAGACCGACGCCGAAATCGACCAGATCTTTCTTTTTCGCCTTTTCGAGCCTGCCGGATTCGAGCATCTTCATGATTTCGATGAGCTGCTCGCCAAGATATACACTCACGATTGCCGGAGGCGCTTCATTGGCGCCAAGCCGGTGCTCGTTGCCCGCTGAGGCAACTGCCGCGCGAAGAAGATCGGCATGGGTATAGACCGCGTGAATGACGGCGGTCAGTACGGTCATGAACTGCAGGTTCTCCTCTGGCGTATCGCCGGGATTGAGCAGATTGTTGCCTTTGTCGTCGGCGAGCGACCAGTTGACGTGCTTTCCCGAACCATTGATACCGGCAAACGGCTTCTCGTGCAACAGGCAGACCAGTCCGTGGCGGCCCGCCACTTTTTTCATGAGGTCCATGAGAATCTGGTTGTGGTCGGCGGCAAGGTTCGACCGTTCAAAAATCGGCGCAAACTCGTACTGGTGCGGCGCCACCTCGTTATGACGGGTGGTTACCGGTATCCCCAGTTTAAACGCCTCTTCCGAAACTTCGAACATGAAATTCAGCATCCGCTCCTTGATGGAGCCGAAATACTGGTCCTCGAGCTGCTGGCCTTTTGGCGAGGGTGCGCCGCACAGCGTGCGCCCGCTGAAAAGCAGATCGGGACGCATCCGGTAATACGATTCGTCAATGAGGAAATACTCCTGTTCAGGGCCGCAGGTGGAGTAAACGTTTTTTACGTCGTTAACGCCGAAAAGCGTGAGCAGCTCGATGGCCGCCTTGCTGAGCGCCTGGTCGCTGCGGAGCAGCGGCAGCTTCTTGTCGAGCGCCTCGCCGGTATAGGAGACGAAAATGGTCGGGATCGTCAGGGTTTTGCCCGCTTCGACTTCGATGATAAACGCCGGCGATGACGGGTCCCATGCGGTATAGCCCCGCGCTTCAAAGGTTGCCCGTATGCCGCCGGAAGGAAACGACGAAGCATCGGGTTCGCCCACGATGAGTTTTGACCCGGTGAACTTTTCCATGACCGTGCACGGCCCGGTAATGCTGATAAAGCTGTCGTGCTTCTCCGCGGTCAGGCCGGTCATGGGCTGAAACCAGTGGGTATAGGAGGTGGCACCCCTTTCGATTGCCCACTCTTTCATGGCATGGGCGATCTCATCGGCTTCGGACATTGAGATGATCGCGCCCTCTTCCTGCCATTTTTTAAACGCCTTGAAGGTCCTTTCGGAAACCATCTTTTTCATGACCAGTTCGCTGAAGGTATTTATTCCATAATATTCCGAAACCTGGGCCGGTTTCGCTACCTTTTCAACATCCACGGCTTTTATGGTCAGGGTTGCTTCCGTTCTCTTGCTCATAGTGACCTTTCATGAAAAAGAGGTGAAATACCAAAATTATCTGGCATCCTGTACTGCAAGGAATATGCCATTATCTCCCATTACGGCAATAGCGCCATTCAGAGCTCTTTTTAATCCTGAGAAACTGAAAAAGAAAATACAATCAGCCGGCATATGATACGTTTTTGTTGCAAAATAATAAATTTATACAATTTTGTCACGGTATCCAGCTCGACAGGGGTAAACGGATTCCGGTGCACCACACTGACACTTTTTTGTCTCTCAATAGCACTTGATCAATCTGATTGCTGACAGAACCGTTAATTAATGCCCGTCCGGAAACCCCTGAATTTTGACATCCGTCATTCCGGCGAACGCCGGAATCCAGGGTTTCTGGCCGTTTTCGATAGCTGGATACCGGCTTTCGCCGGTATGACGTCATAAGGAGGACTTTCCGGACAGACACTAATTAGTGACGCAAAAATTACCCATTGGCACATCAATTGCACATCATTAAACCGGAAATCAGCTATGGTTAAAGTCTATACAAACCTGTCGACCGGATTAGAAAGCCTTGATCAGCTGCTAGGAGGGGTACGTCCGGGCGATAATATCGTCTACCAGGTCGATTCCGTTGACGACTACGTTCCCTTTGTGATACCTTTTTGTAACAGGGCGGTACGGGAAAAAAGAAAACTGATCTATTTCCGCTTTGCAGAACACCCCGGGCTTCTTCCCGGCGACTTTCCAGCGACCCACCTGCAGCTTCACCCGGAAAACGGGTTCGAGAACTTCATCGATGAAATTTTCGACGTTATCGAAAAATCCGGTACCGGCGCCTGCTATGTGTTTGACTGCCTCTCCGAGCTTGCCGTGGACTGGTACAGCG